>NZ_JBSGEZ010000071.1:0-34948 GCF_053603155.1 Nocardia sp. NPDC004260
GCTCAGACTCCCGACCCACACCCCCACCCGGCGGCGCCGACTCCACCCGCGGAGCCACCACACCACCCGGACCACCCTCAACCGGCTGACCCGACTGCTGCCCAGGCACACCCGCCTGCTGACCAGGCACAGCATGACCCGGAACAGGCGGAACAGACGAACCCGGACTGGCCTGCGACGGACCGGCCTGACCCGGATCGCCTGCTCCATTCGGTTGACCGGACCCCGACTGGCCCGGCCCTGGAGCGCCGGACTGTCCCGGTCCAGGGGACGGGCTACCAGGCTGTCCCGGCACCCCACCCGGCCGTTGCCGCTGCTGATCCGGCCGGTTCGACCACGGCGTCACCGGCCCCGGCGTCGCCTCGGGGTCCTCGCCGGTCTCTATCTGGGGCTCTACTTCTGTTGGCGGCATCGCTTACTCATCACATTCCACTGCCGAGCACTCGCTTCACCCGCACGTCGTCCGCACTGGGGATTGACCGTTCCACCAAGCCTCCGCTCGACGAATCGACGAAGACGAGCGTGGTGCCGCCGACCGCGATCCCGACTTCGGTCGGCGCATTGTTCCGGTAGTTCCAGAAGACCAGATCACCCGCCGATACGGCCGAGAGGTCCACCCGCTGACCGCAGGCACCCTGCGCCGCCACGGTATTCGGCAGTACGACGACCGAGGCGCCCGAGCTGTCGGATTGTCCGCACACTCGCCGAACCGAACTGTCCTGCGGGCGTGCGACGTCCGGCGACGGCGTCTGCGCGCCGACAGGCGCGGTGAGTGAGCACTGCCCCGTCGACTGCGCGGCGGAGGCTCGGTAGATCACCGTTCTGGTGAACTCGGCGGCATCCATCCGCGCACCGGCACTGCTCTCCGCTCCGCTCGACGCGCCTCGCGACTGCGCGAGCGCCAGTTGACGCGCGCAATCGGCGCCGACTCCCGAGCCCACCGTCAGCAACGGCGCGTTTTGATACGGCGCGTCTTTCAGCGCCGTCGCACATGCGCGCTGCCAGTCGGACGCGCCGGTGTCGTCCGGGGCGATGGTCAGTTCCGCGTACGGGTTGGTGGTGGGAACGGTGGTCACCCCACCCGTCGGCGCGCTCTGCGCCGTCGGCCGCGCCACCGTCGAGGCGCGACTCGCGGTCACCGTCAAGGAAGGGTCGGGCCCCACCGCACTGTCGCACTGGTAATGCAGGTCGGACGCGATCGATGAGGTGGCGCCGCCGATGACCAGCACCAGGCCCATCAGAAGCAGCAACACGGCGCCGACGCCCCCTAGCACCACCCACACCCACATCGGCATCAGCATGAATGTCAGGAGACGACCGATCATCGGTAACCTTTCTGTGCGTTTCGACCCGTTGCCATACGCTTCGAATCCCGTTGCAGATCACGGACGTCTGTTTCTGAGATTATCTATCAAATCCCACGGTATGCGAGGCTCCTCTGGATGCCTCGGGTCCGGCGGTGTGAACGGGTTGTTAGCAGTGTCCGGTTGCGCGAGCGAGTTGGCACCCGTGCTCATCTTCCCTTGTTGGTACTGGATTGTCTGGGTGCCGTTGTCGATCTCGGCACGCAGCACCCGAACTCGCTCGAGGTCGGTTGGATCTTGTGCTACCCAATTGGTGGCAGCCTGGATTCGAAGCGCATGCTCGTTGGTGATCCACTTTCCCAACCGGTCCGCCTGTTCGGGGTTGACGTCGGCGGTATGGGTGCCGTGCGCCAAGATAGTATCCGAGGTATCGCCGCTCGCAATTTTCTGCAACTTTGTAATGAAATCCATCTCAGGTCTCAGGACATACGATCTGCCGAGATCTTCCAATTCCTGACTCCGGAGAGCGACACCGCCGGGAAAATCGCCTCGATACCGATCGACGACGGCCTCCAGGGCATGGAACCTGGCCATCATCCTTTGCGGATCATGCCCGTTCACCAGATCGTTCTCGAAAAGCGCGTGAGCGGCAACGACATGTCCGATATGACCCGACTGAAGCGGCTCTTTATCAGTATGTTTGATGACATCCGTTGCGGCGTTCCAGGCCCGGTGCAAGACGCTCTGCCTGACACCGGCCATCTGGAGGGCGAAGGGGATATTGGACGACAGACCTGTCATATGCACGACATTCTGCGCGGCGAACGCGGCTTCCCTATCCGCAGTCGAGGCCAACCGAAGCTCCCGAGCGCGACGCCTGGCGCGTGCGATGCCGTCGCGGGCGGTATTCGCGTTGTGCACTTGCGTGTTCACCCCCGCGTGTGCGGCCGCTCGCAGGTCCTTGGTCTTCATGCCCCGCGCCTTGTTCTTCTTGTCCATATGGTCCAGCCAGGACCACGGACTAAACGGGTTGAGGCGCCCCCCGGCGAGCCACGCTGTGACCGGCGAACTGTTGATGGTGCTGACCGCGCCGAGCATCGCGAGCGCGGACATGGAGTTGGCCGCACCCGAGTTGCCCATGCCCAAGCCCATACCCAGTGCGGCGCCACCGCCGCCCCCTGACGATCCGCCGCTTTGTATCGCCGCCCCGATACGGTTGGTCACCCAGTCGTTGGCCTCGTCGATATTTCGGCTCAGGCGCCGCACTTGGATGATGGCAATGATCTCGACACCCGCCCCGATGACGAACACCACCATGATCTGTCCGTTTGCCGCTCGGAACAGGCTGCCCAGCAACAGCTCGTAACCCCCGAGCCCGATGACGAAGAAGGCCATCTTCGCGCCGGAGATGCAGCCGTGTACCACGCAACGTACGGTGAACGTCTGCGTCGGGCCATAGATGTAGCCACCCGCGGCGAACCCGAAGATCGACGCGAACCCGTAGTAGATGAGGTCGAGCGCGGCCCACATGATCTTGATGGACAGATACGCGGCGAAGGCCAAGAGAATGACCGCGCACAGCAACAACAGCAGTCCGGCTCCGATCTGGCCGACGCCAGGATTCTGCATCGCGGAATACGCGGCGCTGTCGCCGCATGATCTCATCCCGTTGCGTACCCGGTCTTCGCTGCCTGCCGCCATGCCTGCGGACCACGCCGCCCGGCAGGCCGGGTTACTGTCTATGACATGCCCGGCGTTCCACACCTGCAACGGGTAGCGCACGAAATTGTCCGCCATGGTCATTTGTAGCGTGGCGACCAATTGGTTCGGATTAGGATTGCTGTTCCCGTTCAGACCCGCCGCGACCGAGAGTCCCAAGTCACGCCCTTGCACCAGCACCCCGTGGTCGGATAGTGCCTCACCCAACGGGTTCGCCAGGAAGAACACGCTTGCGATAGCGAAGAAAATCATCGTCACGACCTGCGTAACGGCCTTGGCGTACAGGGCACGAACGATGAAATAACCCACGAAGAAGGCACCGATCGCAAGCGCCGTCGCGGCCATCAGGGGCGTCGCGATCTGCGTTGTCAAGTTGCGGGCCATCGCTTGCACTGGGGCGCTGATCAGGTTCAGCCATTGGAAATCCAGCGCCTTGGCCGGGAGCCAGACCCCTGTGATGGATAAGAGCTGCCATACCGCGAACAACGGCATGAGGATGATCCACAGTGCGAAATTGCCCAAATTCAGCACTCCGCCGCGATCGACCACCAACATATAGCTCGACACATTGACCCCGTAGGAGTCCCTGATGTTCATCCAGCTGGTCGCGGCGTTGGGTGCGGTTCCCTGAGTCGCGGTGCCAGGCTGGGCGCCGGACACCGCATGAACGAGGCCCGGAAAGACGAACAGCGCGAAGAGGGCCAGGACGATCCACGCGGTTCGCCGACGACGACGGGATGCGGCGATCCAAGTCCGGAATCGCCGGAACATTATCTGCGGCCGCCAACGGTCCGTGTCCCAGAACTGCGGTTCCCAGGGCATCCCGAAAGAAGACTGATCTGTGCGAATGCTCGAGCCGAGTAGAGATCTCATCAGCGCACCAATCGCTCCGGCAGGCTGGACCGCACACTGTTGACGCTGGTCGGGGTGCTCGTGATCGCCGCGGCCCGGTCGGGACGCGCCGGACCGAGCACCTTGCCGCGACCGATGCGGTTCAGCGCGTCACGCATGAACATCTCGCCACGGCGCTCCTCGGGGATCTGCCGACCGGGCCCGACCGGAGGCGAGGTCTCTTCGCGCAGGATCTGCAAGAGGAACGGGGCTTCCTCCAGATCGACGCCCAGCCACTCCAAACTGTTGCGCGCCAGCGCCTCGTCGCGCTGCCGGAAGACGAACCGGTTCGGGATGAGGTTGTGCGCCGCACCCTGGAAGTCCGTGGCCGGGTCGTGCGAGGCGAGCCCGATCGCGGCCAAGTGCTTGCGGCCGTCACGGCTGAAATCCGAAGTGACCGAGGAGCCGACCTGCGTCTGCGTGAAATGGTGTGCCTCGTCGCCGACCAGCAGGCCGAACCTGCCGTTGTCGGAGAGGAACGCCTCCCGTGCCGCCACACCGACCAGTTCGTACAGCGCCGTGCCGAGCCGCTTGGTCAGCGGCAACCTGTTGTACAGGTGCGGGGTGGTGAGTTCCTCGGCGCTCGGCAGTTGCAGGTTGTGACTGCGGACCACCGTCGCGGCGGCATCCAGGCGCAGAGGTCGCAGCTTGGGATCGAACAGCACCGGCACCCGCTCCACCACGGTGCCCAGCCGCGCCGCCAGATCGGCGTACTCCTCGCCTCGCTCGGGATGCTCTCGCAAGCGGCGCACGACGTGAAACAGATCGAGCAAGCTCTTGATCTTGTGCTCGGCCATGCCTCGTGGTGACAGCAGATTGCTCGCCGCCGCGCCCGCACCCGAGGTCGGTGACAGATCCAGGAGCGGAAGGATGGAGTCCAATGCCCGTTCACCGGCGATCCGCGGGTTGAACAACCGCAACGGATCGAGGGACACCGTGGGATTCGCCAGATCGATGATGACCGCGTCATCGATCGACCGCGCGAAGTGCTCCCATTCGCCGACTTGACTGCGGTCGATGGCGAGGAACTGACCGCCCATGTCGTGTACCAGCACGGCCATCAACTTCAGGAAATACGACTTGCCCGAACCGAGTTCGCCGGTCACCGCGAAGGATGCGGACAGGTCGTGCAGCGCGGCTTCCATGATGCCGAAGTGGATCGGCTCGAAATGGCCGGACAGCAGGTTGACCCCGATCACCGGACCGCTGTCGTCGCCGATCTGACTGGTGGTGAACGGCACGAAGCCGGCCCACATGTCCGAGGGGACGATATGGGCGTAATCGTCGAAGGCCCGCCGCGGCGCGCTGCCGGGTATGAACATCGACCACAGGTCGACCTGCGCGCCCACCGGCGCGGTCATGTCGACCTGGAAACGCTTGTAGCGCCGCTTGAGCGTGTTGACGGCATCCATCGTGGCGTCCCGTGACGGGCCGCCGATGGCGATGACGGTGGTGAACGAAACCTCCGATTCACCGCCGTTGACTTCGAAGTGCTGGTTGTATTCGCCGAGCATCCGCGCTTTCGACGCCAGCGTGTTCTGCGCGAAGGAGACCTCCTGATCCCGCTGATCCATCTGCTCGCCCAGCCGGCGCAAACTGAGTTCGTTGTTCTTGAGGACCTGCTCGGCGGGCTTGGTCGAGATCCGCATGGCCCAGTCGACGGTGACGTCGCCGAGACCCTCCAGCACGTTGAGGAACTCGCTGCCCCCTGGAAACGTCATGCCCGCGTAGGGGAACGAGTGCGGCGTCAGCATCGCCTGATACGACGGACGGTATTCGAAATCCGGCTGCACCACCTTCACCACCGGGACGAACGACGGCCGGATACGCCGGTTGCTGTCGGCCTGCGCGCCCTCGTCGAGCGCCGCGGAGCGGAACACCGCCGCCGTCGCGTCATCCAACGCGCCCGCCCGGGTGGGCGCCACCGGATCACCTGCCGCGCCACGCGAAAGGTAGTGCTCCCAGAGCCATTGGAACAGGGCGGCGGGCACCGGCACCGGATCGAAGTCCCCGCCGACCCTGGACAGGATCTCGTTCGCCTTCTCGTCGTATTGGTCCAGGTCGGCACGGGAGATCGCCGTCGCGTCGATGGTGGTGGTGCTGCCCCGCCACAGCCGCGACAACGCGGACATGCTGGAGTTGCTGGCCCCGACCGGGATCGACAGCAGGAAGATGCGAGTCTGCGGCATGATCGCGTACACGCGCTCGTAGGACGCGACCACCTCGTCGGCGTAGTCCTCGCACTCGTCCAGGTCGACGCCCTCGACCATCTTGGTGAGCACATCGATGGTGTTCAGCCGCGCCTGGATGCCCAGCAGCAGCGATCCGCTCGGCAAGTTGGTGACCAGCGCGTGATGCGCCAGCTTCACGTCGTACTTGTCGCTGGCCTTGCGCAGCCCGTAGCCGAGCGGATTGATGAAGTAGGTCGCGGTAACCAGCCCGGAATGGGTGAACTGGAGATTGCCGCGAATCGCCGCGGTGGGCTGTAGGTCTCGTCCGAGTGCCATCAGGGGCGTCCTCCGGGATTCGGGCCGTTGCCGTTGCCGTTGTCGTTACCGTTCAGCCGCCGCCACAGGTCGGTAGCCTTGCCGCCCCCACTCACCACCTCGAGCATGCGGATACCAGGCTTCGGCTCGGCGGCCACGACCGCGCCGGGGTGGTCGGGCAGCAAGAGGACCACGGTCTCCTCGATGAACATGGTGTGGCGCACCGAGTCGCCGGTGATCGGCATACCGGAGGCGGACACCGGCTTGCGGTAGACGATGAGCCTGCCCAGCCACAGGGCCCGCGAGGTCATCCGGACACCCGTATAAGGGACGAGGCCCAGCACGAAGACCACCAGGATGGTCAGCGCCAGGCCGGTGATGAACGTGACGGCAGGGTTGAGCGGGAAAGTCATGGCGCACACCGAGGTCACCGACATCATCGCCACACCGGCGGCGACCTGGGGCAGGGTGTAGGGACCGAACGGAAGCTTCTGCCCGTTCTGCGCCTTGCCGATCATCGTGGGAACACGTTTGATCGGCGTGAACACCTTGATGACTTGGGTCATCGATAGCCACCGATAGGGTGATCCGGGACGATCAGGTTCGCGTCCGTGCGCGCGTAGTTGATGGTCGTGGGCAGAATCCAGATCACCACCCCGGCCATCAATCCCGATCCGAAGACGACGATGATCCGCGCCGGCGACAACCTCGATTTCGCTGCCTCGGAAATCACCACACCGATGGTCACGATGGCGATGATGATCATCCCGCCCCATCGGACAAAGATCAGGATGCCATAGAGGATGTTGCTCAGATTACCCATCGGGCTGCCTCTCGGATCAGTTCTGTGTCGCCGGCGGAATCGTCACCGTCGGCGAGGAAGACGAGGTGGAAGTGGGCGGCGCTCCGCCACGGGAATCCTGACCGACGACTACCGCCAGCGGACTCGACAAGGCGGGAATCGGATCTATGGACACCACCTGCCACTGGCCCGCATTGCGGATCATAGTGAGCGGGTAGGCCAGCGTCGCGGTCGCTCCCGTATCGGCTTTGGGGTTGACGGTGGCCAGCACTTGGGCCTTCGCGCCGCCGGAGCCGCAGCTCGAATCGTCCGTGGTGAGCGAGGTCAGCTCGACGGCGGTGAAGGGCGGCGGTTTCAGCGCGGCCAGCCCGGCATCGGGAGTGATGTAGCGGGCCACGTCACCGTTCCCGGCCAGCATGGCGCTCAGGAAACCCGCCGCGACCTGTCCGAGCGGAGTATCCGGCGCGCAGGGCGCACCGTAGGCCAGTTTGAGATCGACGCCCTTCGAAGGAGCCTGGACGAGGGCGGGTGTCGACAGCGCACGCAGCCGTCCGTCGGATATCGAGACCGCGACACGGTAGAACTGCCGCTGGTCCGGCGCGGTCGCGGCGCCGACTTTGCCGACTCGGACCGACACCGTCACCGACCAGACTTCGAGCCCGCCCGCCGAGAGCGCGCGCGATACATAGACGACCGACGGGTCGGAGACTTGACGCGCTGACGAAGGCAACGCGATCTGCTGATTGGAGCCGACGTATTCGCCGATCCGGTCCTGCTGTCCCGCGACGGCGCTGAGGTAGGCGACGACGAACTGCTCGGCGTAAGAACCGGCCAATTGCGCATGCCCGACGATTGCCGTCGTCGAATCATCCGACGGCGCGGGCGGACCGGAGTCGAAGACACTGAGAATCGCGTGGCCGCCGCCGAGTACGGCGAGAACGGCGAGCACCGCGACCACAATGTTGTCGCGACGGCGGCGGGCGGCCATCCGGCGAAGCAGTGCCTCACCCGAATCTGCCGACTCCCGAATGCCTGTCCTCACTCTCGAAATGGTAGAGAGCACAGGCCTTGTTAACCGGCCGGTAGTTCCCACTCATGGGAACTAAACTGTCAGCAGGCGGGGTTGCTTTTCATCCGGCCCGCGAGCCAATGACGCAATTGTTCGTCGTAGCCGATGGGCGCGTTGCGCTGCCGCGGTTCCAGCACCTGGCGAGGGGTTTCCAGCAACGGAACGTCGTCGGCGACACGGACCAGCTGGGCGATCGCCAGCTGTCTGCTGGAGTACCCGGGATAGGGGTAGAGGAGCAGCGACGTGGGCGTGTAACCGCCGCCGTAGTTGAGTACCCGCAATGTCACGCCGCAGCTGTCGCCCGACCGCAGCCGTTCGCCGAGCTCCGCCAGCCGGGGACGGTCGTCCGGATGGAAGACGTCGACCGGACGGAAGAGATAGTCCCACCGCACCCACGGCGCGGGATCGGTGAGCCAGTGCGAGATGCTGGTGTGCTCGAGCTGGACCACGGCCAGATGCGTACCCGCCCGGCGATGCGCCTCCCGCAATCCGATTCGTTCCAAGGTCGGCCACGCCGCCGGCGCGTTCTCCGAGGTCACGTCCTCGATCAGCCACCAAGCGCCGCGCGTGCGGTCGTCGTCGCGGGCACGAATGGTGATCCGCCATTGGGCCGGCCGCCCGAATCCGTGTATCACGGTGGTGTCGAATTGCATTCGCTCACCGGGCTTGGGGTCGTAGAGCAGATCGAGCATCTCGGCGTGCCGGTCGAAACTCGACACCCGGTGGAACAGTTCCGCGATCGACATCCTAGGGACGTACTCTTCGGCGGTACTGCCGGACAGCCGCGTGATGCCGCTCGGTTGCTGAATGGTCTGACTGCTCAGGTCCCAGATGGCGCCCACCGCCGGGCGCAACGTAGGCACCCGTTCGGACGCGGGGCCCAGCCACAGTCGCACCGCGTGCACGTCGCCCGCCGGGCCGAAGATCGGGCGGATGAGCAATTGGTGCCGCCCCGCCCGCGTCTGAATCGCGAGGTCGACGTCCTGCGCCTGATCGTGCGCGGCCTGGATCGCCTCCGTCAGCCCTGCGGTCGTGAGTTTGTCGTACAGCGCCGGTGTTTTGGACAGGGTTCGCTGCAGCACCCGCTGCCAGCTCGCGAACTCACGCGGTGCATCCCCCACCGACGCCACGGACATGCCGTCCGGCGTCAACGTCTCGATCGTCACCCATGGAATCACTGTGCCACTTCGCTTCGCACTTGCCCGACCAGCCGTTCCTCCGGGTCCGCCAACCCGTATGAGACATTGTGACTCAGGCAATGTACCGTTATTTAGCGGCGCAATCAACTCCGTGACATCGCCGCCTGTTCTTATGAAGTCTCCACCATGTCGACGAAGCACGCGCCGCCGAGTTCATTTTGTTCACGTCCAGTTCGGGAGAACCCCCCTTCGACCGGCGCGCAGCCCAACGGCACATCCACCGCAAACTGGTCTACAAGATCAACGGAAGCCGTCGACCGCAGCCGACGGCATTCCCGCGGCAATCCATACGCGGCTCGAATTCGCTCGCGCGCAGGGCATCACACCACCGCGCGATCGATCAGGCATTCTTTCCGGACAGGGCAAGCACACCCGCGCCCATGATCGTCGCGACGTCTCCCAGCTGCGAGGGAATCACCCGCAATCCGGGCAGAAAGCTCACCCTGGCATGCGTGGCGACCGCCTCGCCGAGTGGTTTCCACAGCGCGGGCCCCGCGGCGGCGAGCGAGCCGCCGAGCACGACGAGGTCGAGATCGAGCAGTGCCGCCGCGGAGGCGATCGCGCGGCCGAGCGCCGTTCCGGCTCGACCGAGCGCCGCGGCGGGAATGTCCTCGCCCACGCCGGCGGCGTCCAGCAGTTCCTGCACCGACGCGCCCGCCCAGCCCTGCTCCCGCGCCCAGCGCACCACGGCCAGGCCACCGGCGACCGCCTCCAGGCAACCGCGGCCGCCACACGAGCACCGATCGTCGAAGCCGGGAACCAGGACATGACCTATGTGGCCCGCGTTGCCGGTACGCCCCACCAACACGAAGCCGCCGACGACCACACCGCCGGTGACGCGATCGGAGACGTTGAGCGCCAGACTGTCCATCACTTCGCTCGTCGCGCCGAAACCTCGCTCCGCCAACGCCAGGCAGACGCCGTCCAGCGCGAGCGGAACCTGCGCTTTCGGAAACAACGTCCGCGCGGCTCGAACGATGCCGAAACCGGCTCGCCATTCCGGCACCTCGGAAGGAGCGATCACCCCCGCCGCCATGTCGATCGGCCCGGCCGAAGCGATGCCGAGTGCGGTGACCTCGCCACCACCCGCGACCTCGAGCAGCAGCTCCTGGCATCTATCCCAGGCGCCCGTCACCGGGATCGGGATCCTCCGGATGTCGTCGGTGTCGACATCGTCCGCGACCCGGGTCGCCGCGAAGCCCGACGACCCGATCTCCAATGCCAGCACTGTCATGAGTTACGCACCACCGAAGGACTCGACGCGGAAAGCTGCACGCAGCATAGTCACAGACCGTCGGTGCCGGTCGGCTTCAGGGGCTGCCCGAGCACGATGTGCCGACGGGGCGCGGGAAGAGTGGATATGGTGCGCAGCGGACGCGGGCCGTTGCGAATGATGCGCATAGGGCGCTTGTGGTCGATCGGCGCGGCGCGATGCCGGTCCAGGTTCTCGATGACGCTGCCGGAGTTGTCATAGGCGACGCCGGCCCAGATCATCGCGCGGGGACCGTCACCACGGGTGGTCAGCGTCTGCGCCAATTGGCGGCACTGCGTGAGCAGCGGGCAACTCTGGCAGGTACGCACCGCCGCTCGCCAGGCATCCGGATTCCCGCTGTCCATGTCCCAGTTGTCCGGGACGTCGGCGCACGGGGGCCGCTGGTTCGACTTTGCCGGAATCGACGAGATCTTTGCTGACGCAATGGATCCCGTGTCCATCGGAAGGGTTCGCGTAATGCTCATAGCCATCTCCGGGGATGCCGAGCACACACCTCTGGCAGGTGCGTGGCCCATGGATCGGACGTCATCAGGGCTGCTCAACAGTCCCCGGAACCCAGCCGCGATAAGCTGGTCTACGCACGGTAGCCCACTGTTGCCCAGCACACAACCCTTTGTACCGCTATGCAACGGCTCGTTGACCTTCAAGCAACACCCAGCTACCGTCTTTAACGGCACGTTATGAAACGGACCGTTTTCCACGGGGGCCCGACTATGGTTTCCTTTTAAACATGGCTGCAGACTCTGAATTCACGATCGACGAACTGGCACGGGCAGCCGACACCACCGTGCGCAGCGTCCGCGTGTACCACGAGCGAGGCCTGCTGCCCTCGCCGGAGGTGCGCGGGCGGATCGGGTACTACGGGTCGGACCACCTCAACCGGCTGCAAACGATCAGCCGCTTGCTGGGGCGGGGCATGAAGCTGAACGGGATCAGGGAACTGCTCGAAGCCTGGGACCGTGGCGACGGACTCGCCGATGTACTCGGAGTGAAGAGTCAGAACGCAGCCGAAGCAGACCCGGAAGCCACCACCGAGCCACAGGACGGCTACGCAGAGTTGCCGGACTACGCGAAGCAGGCGCTGGCCTCCAGCGAGGACCCGCTCGAGGCGTATCGGGTCACGAATCCACGGTGCTGCGATCTGGCCACCCGGCTGCACGACACCGGGCTGCCTATGCAGGACACGTTCCAATTGGTCGAACGTCTGCGCGCCGACTGCGATCGCATCGCCGACCGCTTCGCCACCGAGTTGTTCTACCGGCTGGCCGGGCAGACCTACGAGGAATCCGCACGAACCCCGCGGGATCGCACGAAACTGGAGACCGATCTGGCGATCGCCCGGTTGATCGTCACCCGCGCCGCGTCGGAGCTGATTGATCAGGCGTTCGCCCGGCACTCCGAGCTGCCGCCGGTGGCCACCAGCCCGCAGGGGCAAGCCGAACAGTGACGGCGCGGGCCGCGAACCGACCGTTCTCTTATTTCCATCCGGCGCTGTCGAATACTTAAGTAGGCAAAATCGTTCGAGCCTTTCGAGCGCTGCGCCGGTGACGGCGACCCGAGTGTCTCGTATCCCGATCTCGCGCGTCGAACGCGACGGCCGGCGAATCGTCGAACTGGGCTACTCAGGACCGGTGCCGAAGGGTTGCCACGGGGTGCCCAGCGACCGCAGCGGCAGACGGAAGCGATGATGCGGGTACTTCTCCGGAGGCTCCTCGCCTTGCCCGTGGCCGCCGTCCCACATGGGCGAAACCCGCTGGGATACGTAGGTATACCGATCCGGTGATCCAAGACGGCGCGGCGGCGGCACCGCCTGCCGATCGAGATCCGAGCACGAACCTCACCCCCGAACGATGGTCGGGGTGACAGGATTTGAACCTGCGACCCTCCGCTCCCAAAGCGGATGCGCTACCAAGCTGCGCTACACCCCGTGGCCCTCGCGGCGACGCGGCGGCCGCCGACGAGGATGAATGCTCCGTGGAGCGGGTGACGGGAATCGAACCCGCACCATCAGCTTGGAAGGCTGAGGTTCTACCATTGAACTACACCCGCAGGCATACGACACCGATGGGATCGCCACGATGTCGTGTGCGATCCGACTGTACCGAACCAGACTTCCGAAACGCCAATCAGCCCCCCGCGCAGCGCGATCTCGCAGGTTGCCCGCCGGAGCGCTCCAGGGTTGCCGCATTCAGTGTCGCACGGCGGGCGCGCGGGCACGCGGCACCGCGCGCGCCGGAAATTTTAAAGGTAATTTTTCATTGAAACTCTGGCGTGTCGGATTCCGGTGGGCGAAACTCAGATGACACAGATGTCACGCCAGGAACTTCGCTCGAGGGAATTCCGATGAGGACCGCACGACTCGCTGTCACAACCGCCGCGCGCGGCGTGTCGCGCAGCCACGGCCGCGATACCGAGCAGGGTTCCAGGCGGTCTGCGCCGAGAAGTCTTTCCGGCGAACCCTCGGCCGAGCGCACGGCAACCCGATGGCGGGGAGGGCGGGATGACCCCGACATCGTGCCACAGGGCGGCGAACGGTACCCGAGCCGGTTCGGCCCGAGGACCGCGAGCGGGCGCCCACCCCGAGCACGCCCGGAACAACCATTCGCCACTCGACAGGGAAGACGAGGACGTCGCGTGCGAGAACAGATTCTCGTGAAGCAAGCGGCGCGGGGACGGTCCGGACCGCCCCCATGGCTCACGCACCACTCTCCGCACACCTCGTACAGCGTGTCGCCAGCGCGTCGCGCCGCGATTTTGCAGCGAACGGGAATCCGGTGTAACACCAACGCGACGGGAACGATCACATACCCGATCGCCATTCACCAGGCGTCGAGAACATGTTGCAAATCGCCGCTTTTCGATGCCGAGTGGCTTGCTAGGATCCTTTTTGCCGGACGGGGGTATCTGGAAAGGGGGCGGTGAACGTGCGCCGAACCAGGTGGACGCAACCGCGTAGCAGTGGGAACGATCAGGGTGACGCCGGCGCCTGTGTGACTACAGGGCACCTGGGTACCGACGTCGCCCACACCGGGTGAGTCCGATGTCGACCGACATCGAGCCCCCGGTAGCCGCCATGGCCCGAGCATGGGCCCGTGCGGTCTGCGCCGAGCCCGGTTCGGGCGCGGCGCCCCAGCAGTTGGAACCGGTGCTGATCGAGATCGTCGAGCGCCTGCTCACACTCGCGCGATGCGAGCCGTTCCCGGTTCCGGAAGCACGCATGCTCGGGGCCCGGCTCGCCGAGGCGCCGTTCGACCGGATCCGGATGCTGGCGCAGGCCACGCGCTGGCTGCTCGGCTTCCCCTCCGGCACGCCCGGCTCCCTGGTGGCCACACGCTGGCCGTTCATCGCCAGTCAGGCCATCGACAGCTACGCCCAGGCGCTTCAGGAGCGGGCTCTCGCGCAACAGGAACAGAACCTGTCGGCCAAGGTGTCGCTGCGCGTGCAGGAGATCGCCGCGCTGCAGCACCGGTTGCGCCACGAGGCCACCCACGACGCGCTGACCGATCTGGCCAACCGGACGCTGCTGCAGGACAAGGTGCGCCTGATGGCCACCGACCCGACGCGCGGCGTCGGGTTGCTGCTGATCGACCTGGACCGGTTCAAGCAGATCAACGACGGGTACGGGCATGCGATCGGTGACGAAGTGCTGGTCGAACTGGCCGGCAGGCTGCGCGAAGCGTGCCCGCCGGACACGGTGATCTGCCGGTACGGCGGTGACGAGTTCGTGCTCGCGACCAACCCCCACCACAACAACCTCGGTGACCTCGCGCATCGGATCGTGGCCGCGCTGCGTGACCCGGTCTGGTCGTCGGCCGGGCCCGTTCCGGTGTCGGCCAGCGTGGGCACCGCCTACAACCCGCCGGGCAGCCCGCTCGATTTCACCGATCTGCTGCGCCGCGCCGATCGCGCGATGTACTCCGCGAAGACGGCCGGTGGACGCCGCTTCGCCCTCGCGGACGAGCCGGCCATCGACACCGCCGTCGCCGGCTGACCCGGCCGATCCGGGTCAGCCGGGTTGACAGGTGGGGCACCAGAAGAGATTCCGCGCCTGCATCACCTGATGGGCGATCGGCGTCTCGCACAGACGGCACGGGGCGCCTTGGCGGCGGTAGACATAGGTGCGCGGGCGATCCGGGGCATACGAGGGCTCGCCGTGATCGTGTTCGGGCCGCACCACGACCATCTTCCCGACGCGCACCCCTACCCGCATGAGCGCGACCAGATCGGACCACATGTCCGCCCATTCGCCCGCGGACAGCTCCGTACCCGGACGATGCGGGGAGATCCCATGGCGGAACAGCAATTCCGCGCGGTAGACGTTGCCTGCCCCCGCGACCACCTGCTGGTCCATCAGTAGCGCGCCGATCGGCCTGCGGGAACGATGGATGCGCTGCCACGCCCGGTCCGGATCGGCGCCGCGCCGCAGCGGATCAGGACCGAGCCGGTCGGTGAGCGCCGCCACCTCCGGCGGCAGCAGGATCTCGCACGCGGCAGGCCCGCGCAGGTCGGTGCCGAAGCCCGGCTGCCCGTCCGCCTCCCCGAACAGGCGCATCCTGACCTGCCCGACCGGCTCCCCCATCGGCAGCGCGGATTCGGTGAACGTGCCGTACAAGCCGAGATGCACGTGCACCACCAGGCCCGAGTCGTAGTGGTGCAGGAGGTGTTTGCCCCACGCCTCGGACTTCGTCAGCACCTGCCCGTCCACCCGGGCAGCGCCCGCGGCGAACTTGCCTTGCGGGCTCGATACGCGCACCACACCGCCCGCGAGGCGACGCTGATGCAGCCGCGCCAGGCGGTGCAGCGTATGTCCTTCCGGCACAGCCGACTACGACCTCGGTGCGCTCAGTACGCGGGCACCGCCGGTGCGATGCCGGTCTTCTCGTACTCGGCCAGGATGTCGATGCGACGCTGGTGGCGCTCCTCGCCCGACCAGGGGGTGGAGATGAACGCGTCCACGATGGCCAGCGCCTCCTCGGGCGAGTGCATGCGGGCGCCGATGCCGGTCAGCTGCGCGTTGTTGTGCTCGCGTGCCAGCTTCGCGGTCTCCACGCTCCAGGCCAGCGCGCACCGGGCGCCGGGCACCTTGTTCGCGGCGATCTGCTCGCCGTTGCCGCTGCCGCCGAACACCAGGCCGAGGCTGCCGGGGTCGGCGACGGTCCGGCGGGCCGCCTCGATGCAGAAGGCGGGGTAGTCGTCCAGCGCGTCGTACTCGAGCGCGCCGCAGTCGACGACCTCGTGGCCCGCCTGCTCCAGATGGGCCTTGACGTGATTCTTCAGTTCGAAACCGGCATGGTCGGCACCCAGGTAAACGCGCATGGCAGGCATTGTGTCAGGTGGCCGCCGCGCGGCGGCGAGAGGGTTTGCCCCGCGATTGACACCGCGGCGGGCCCGCGCGAATCGACTGATGCGCCAGTTGTGTTCGCGACCACAGTGCCCGATGACACGGCCGACGCGCCGACCCCGTTCCCGGCAACTGAATAGAGTTCATTCCATGCAGCCGTTCGAACCCCAGCCGTCCGACCAGGCGGGCCGACAGGCCGACCCGTATGCCCAGCAGGGCGGGTGGGTCTCGGACGCGAGCACGCCTGCCGCGTCGTACGGCCAGCAGTACACCTCGGGCTCCTATCCGTCCGCGCCCCCGGCTGCGTATCCGGCGCCCTATGGGTCCTACCCCGGCGCCCCGGTGCCACCCGCGGCGCCGCCGCAGCGGCAGCCCCGCGGTCTGTCGCCGTTCGGCATGCCCGCACGGCACAGCTGGGAGATACCGATGCTCGTAGTGGTGGTGGTGCTCACCGTGTTCGCGTATCTGGTCGCGCTGGTGCTGCTCGCCACCGGGAACTTCGACCAGTACGTCCTCGCGTTCGCGGCCGCCCCGCTGCTGCTGTGGTTCGGTCGCGGCATCAACTACGCCGGCCAGCGGGTGAACGGCGTGAAGATGTCGCCGACCCAGTTCCCCGAGGGCTATCAGATGGTGGTGGACGCCGCCGCTCGCTTCGGCATGGCGAAGGTGCCGGACGCGTACGTGGTGCTCGGCAACGGACAGATCAACGCGTTCGCCAGCGGGCACGGGTTCCGGCGCTACGTAGTGGTCTACAGCGATCTGTTCGAGATCGGCGGCGCCGCACGCGAACCCGACGCGCTGGCGTTCATCATCGGCCACGAGGTCGGTCACATAGCGGCGGGGCACACGTCG
The DNA here is from genome assembly GCF_053603155.1 of Nocardia sp. NPDC004260. NCBI lineage: Bacteria > Bacillati > Actinomycetota > Actinomycetes > Mycobacteriales > Nocardiaceae > Nocardia > Nocardia sp. NPDC004260. The sequence goes on from NZ_JBSGEZ010000071.1 coordinate 16,937, forward strand.
TACTGGCGGCAGCTGGGCATGTTCCTGGTGCCGTTCCTGCCGGTCGTCGGCAACAGCTTGATCCGCGCGCAGGAATACACCGCCGACAACCACGGCTTCTGCAACCGGCACACCGGCGCGTCCGCCGCCATGGGCACCCTGGCCGCGGGCAAGTACATGAACCGGCTGGTCGGCTTCGACGAGATGGCCGACCGGGCGGCCGTCGAGAAGGGCTTCTTCGTCTGGATGGTGAACGCTCTGTCCAGCCACCCCGTGCTCACCTGGCGGATGTGGGCGCTGCGCGATCGCAGCAGGCATGGGAAGCTGTTCCTGCGCCCCGCCCCGCCCGCGGGCGCCGGTGTGCCCGCGGGCGGGTACGCGAGTTCCTACGGCCAGGTGCCCGCGAGCCCGCCGAAGTCCGCGTTCTGACCGGGCCGGGTGCCGCGCGACGGCACCCGGGCGCGGGTGCTCAGTCGAACGACGGATCTTCGGTCCGCGTGCGCTTCAGCTCGAAGAAGTGCGGGTAGGACGCCAGTGCCACCGCGCCGTCCCAGACCTTGCCCGCCTCCTCGCCGCGGGGAATACGGGACAGCACCGGACCGAAGAACGCGGTCCCGTTGATGTGGATGGTCGGGGTGCCGACGTCCGGTCCCACCTTGTCCATGCCCGCGTGGTGGCTCTCGCGCAGCGCCTCGTCGTAGTCGGTGCTCTCGGCGGCCGCGGCCAGCTCGGCGGGCAGACCGACCTCCGCCAGCGCGTCGGCGATCACCGCGGCGAGGGTCTCCTTGCGGCTCTCGCGTTCGTACTCGGCCCGCCGGTTGTGGATGCGCGTGCCCATCGCGGTGTACAGCGGCGACAGCACCTTGTCGCCGTGCTCCTGCGCCGCGGCGATCGCGACGCGGACCGGGCCCCACCCCGTGTCGAGCAGTTCCTTGTACTGCGGCGGCACATCTCTGCCCTCGTTCAGCACCGACAGGCTCATCACGTGGAACCGGGCTTCGATGTCGCGCACCTGCTCGACCTCGAGGATCCAGCGGGACGTGATCCAACACCACGGGCACAGCGGGTCGAACCAGAAATCGGCGACGTCCTTGGTGGCTTCGTCGGTCACGGGCGGCTTCCTCTCGATCGCATGCGGACAGGCGGCCGCACACTGCGCCGCCCTACCGAGCAACCACGGCGGCGCGCGATTCGTTCCCACCCGCGGCATCCGTTTTCCCGAGCGGGGCGCACGGCTGCCAGTAGGGTTGACCGGCAGGAGCTTGGTTCCCTTCGGAGAAGGAGTCCGCGATGAGTTCTGACCAGCATTTCGTCATAGTCGGCGGCGGACTGGGCGCGGCCAAGACAGCGGAAGCCTTGCGCGAGAAGGACTTCGAGGGAAGCGTGACACTGATCGGCGCCGAGGAGCACCTGCCCTACCACCGGCCGCCGCTGTCGAAGGAGCATCTGCTCGGGAAGAAGGCGCTGCCGGAATTCATCGTCGATCCCGCGCAGTGGTATCGCGACCACCACATCGACATCCGCCTCGGCACCACCGTCACCGGGCTGGACCCCGCGGCCAAGACGGTCACCCTGCCCGACGGTTCCACACTGTCCTACGACAAGCTCGCGCTCGCCACCGGCTCCACGCCGCGGACACTGCCCGTTCCCGGCGCCGACGCGCCGAACGTGTACACGTTGCGCACCATCGAGGACTCCGACACGTTGATCGAGCTGTTCGGCAGCGCGACGCGGCGGCTCGTCATCATCGGTGCGGGCTGGATCGGCCTGGAGGTCGCCGCCGCGGCCAGGGCGGCGGGCGTCGAGGTGACCATCGTCGAACACGCCGACCTGCCGCTGCTCGCGGTGCTCGGACCGGAGATGGGCGAGGTGTTCGCCGATCTGCACCGGGCCAACGGCGTCGACTTCCGGTTCGGCGCGCAGGTCGAGGCGATCACCACCGAGGACGCAATCGCGACCGCGGTCGCCAACGGCGTACGGCTCGCCGACGGCAGCACGATCGAAGCCGATGCGGTGCTGGTCGCAGTCGGCGCGCGCCCGAACGTGGAACTGGCCGCCGACGCCGGTCTCGCCGTGGACGGCGGCGTACTGGTCGACGAACGCCTGGCCACCAGCGATCCGGACATCGTCGCGGTCGGTGACATCGCCGCCCAGCAGCATCCGGTGCTCGGCAGGCGGGTCCGGGTGGAGCACTGGGCCAACGCGCTCAACCAACCCGCGGTCGCCGCCGCGACCATGCTCGGCAAGCAGGCTTCCTACGACCGGCTGCCGTATTTCTTCACCGACCAGTACGACCTGGGCATGGAGTACACCGGGTACGCCGCGCCGGGCGAATACGCCAGGGTCGTCGTGCGCGGCGACACAGGGGCACGCGAGTTCGTGGCGTTCTGGCTCGACGGGGACAACCGTGTGCTCGCCGGGATGAACGTGAACGTCTGGGACGTGACCGACCGGATCAAGGAACTGATCCTGGCGGGCGAACCGGTCGATCCGGATCGGCTGGCCGACACCTCGGCCGAGCTGTGATGTGCATCACCGAAGAGATGTGTCGAACGCACGCGACGTGCTCCGACCTCCTCGCGGGCGCCACCGGAGCGCTCCCAGCGACCGAACGCCGGAGAGGGAATCGACCATGAAATACATGCTGCTGAAGACCTACGCACCCACCAAGTACTGCGACACACCGATCAACGAATGGTCCCCGGAAGAGATCCAGGCGCACATAGACTTCCAGCGCGCGCTGGGTGCGCAACTGGCCGAGGCGGGCGAGTTGGTGGACGCGCAGGGATTGGCCGGGCCGGAGGAGGCACGGATCGTCAGTTCGGACGGCCGGTCGGCGCCGGTGGTCACGGACGGGCCTTTCCCGGAGAGCAAAGAGTTCTTGGCGGGGTACTGGATCGTCGACGTGGACAGCCCCGAGCGGGCCTACGAGATCGCGGCGCAGGCCTCCGCCGCCCCCGGCCCCGGGGGCAAACCGATCGGCGAGTACATCGAAGTTCGCGCGGTGATGGGCGCCCCCGCCACCGAGCAATGAGCGACCGGAGTGCGGTGCCCGACGACACACCGCTCCCGGCGAGCACCGAGGACCTGCTGCGCGCACTGGCGCCGCAGGTCCTCGGAACGCTCGTCCGCCGCTTCGGTGATTTCGACACCGCCGAGGACGCGCTGCAGGAAGCGCTGCTCGCGGCCGCGACCCAGTGGCCGATGGAGGGCCTGCCGGACAATCCGCGGGCATGGCTGATCCAGGTCGCGCAGCGCCGCATGGCCGACGCCGTGCGCGCGGAGGTGGCCCGGCGGCGCAGGGAGACCACGGCTTTCGACCGCGAGGTGACCGACACCATCCCCGTGGACCACGACGACACGCTGACCATGCTGTTCCTGTGCTGCCACCCGGCGCTGACGCCCGCCGCCGCCATCGCGCTGACGCTGCGCGCGGTGGGCGGACTCGGCACCGAACAGATCGCCCGCGCCTTCCTGCTGCCGGAAGCGACCATGGCGCAACGGATCACGCGAGCGAAGAAGAAGCTGGCCACCGTCGAGCGGCCCTTCGCGCAGCCGGGCGATCAGCGGTGGCGCGAGCGGCTGGGCGCGGTACTGCACGTGTTGTACCTCATCTTCAACGAGGGTCATACCACCAGTTCGGGGCACACGTTGCAGCGAACGGACCTGTCCGATGAGGCGATCAGGCTCACCAGGGCCGTGCACCGGCTGCTGCCCGGCGACAACGAGGTCACCGGGTTGCTCGCGTTGATGCTGCTCACCGACGCCCGCCGGGCCGCACGCACCGGTGCGCACGGCGAACTCGTCCCGCTGGCCGAACAGGATCGCGCGCTGTGGGATCGTGCGCTGATCACCGAAGGGACGACCTTGGTCACCGGCACCCTCTCCGGCGGCTTGCGCGGTCCCTATCAGATCCAGGCGGCCATCGCGGTCCTACACGCGCAGGCTCCGCGTGCCGAGGACACCGAATGGACCAAGATCCTCGCGCTGTACGACCGGCTCGAACGGCTTTCGGACAACCCGATGGTGACGCTGAACCGGGCGGTGGCGATGGCGATGGTGGCGGGGCCCGAAGCTGGTCTCGCGCTGGCCGAGACCCTCGACGAGCACCTGTCGGGTACCCACCGGCTCGACGCCGTGCGCGGCCATCTGCACGAGATGGCCGGTGCGATCGACGCGGCCATCGCCGGCTACACCAAGGCCGCCGCCCGCACGACGAGCGTCCCCGAGCGCGACTACTTGACCATCCGTGCGGCACAGCTGCGCCACGAAGCGCGGGCGGATCGCACCGGCTGAGTGGATGTGCGAATGGCTGTGGTGGGAGCAGCTGTGCGACGCGCCGGGCACCAGCATGCGGGGCACTCGACCGATCGCGACCGGGCAGACTACCCGGTGTGGCAGGCAAACACAGTGCGGGAGTCCTTCTCTTCCGCCGGAACCCCGACGGCGCCGTCGAAGTGTTGCTCGGGCACATGGGCGGCCCGTTCTGGGCGCGAAAAGACCTGGGCGCGTGGTCGATTCCGAAGGGCGAGTACGAGCCGGAGACGGAAGACGCCGAGGTCGCGGCGAGCCGGGAGTTCGCCGAGGAGCTCGGGCTGCCGGTCCCGGACGGCACGTGGCTGCCGTTGGGCGAGGTGCGTTACAGCAGCGGCAAGAAGGTGCTCACCGTCTGGGCCGTCGAAGGCGACCTCGATCCCGCCGCCGTGGTACCGGGAACCTTCCAGTTGGAATGGCCGCCGCGCACCGGCCGCCTCACGGAGTTCCCCGAGATCGACCGCGCGGCCTGGTTCGACGCGCCCACCGCGCGAGACAAGCTCGTCGCGGGCCAGCGGCCGTGCCTGGACCGGCTGACCGAGCTGCTCGCGGACTGACCGCTATCGCGGCACGTCCGCCCAGGTCCGGCCGGTGATGAGTTCGTAGGCCTCGACGTACTTCTGGCGGGTCGCCGCGACGACATCGGCCGGGATCTCCGGGCCGGGCGCCTCCTTGTTCCAGCCCGTGGAGGTGGACCAGTCGCGGACGAACTGCTTGTCGAACGAGCGCTGCGCGCGGCCCGGCTCCCACTCGTCGGCGGGCCAGAAACGCGACGAATCAGAGGTGAGCACTTCGTCGCCGAGGGTGAGTACATCACCGTCCCAGCCGAATTCGACCTTGGTGTCGGCGACGATGACACCGCGTTCGGCGGCGTGCGCGGCGCCAAGGGCGTAGATGTGCAAGGTGAGTTCGCGCAGCCGCTCGGCGACCTCGCGTCCCTCCTGGTTCACCACGTCCGCGAAGGTGATCGCCTCGTCGTGCCCCTCGGACGCCTTGGTGGTCGGTGTGAAGATCGGCTCCGGCAGCTTGTCGCCCTCGCGCAGTCCGGGCGGCAGCGCGATCCCGCACACCGAGCCCGTCTGCCGGTATTCCACCAGCCCGGACCCGGTCAGGTAACCGCGCGCGATGCATTCCACCTGCACCATCTTCAGCGGCTTCACCCGAATGCCGCGACCGGCGAACTCGGCGGGCACGTCGGTGGCCGAGACCACGTGGTTGGGCACATCGGTGAAGTACTCGAACCACCAGTTGGACAACTGCGTGAGCAGGGCGCCCTTGTCCGGGATCGGCGTCGGCAGCACCACGTCGTACACCGAAACCCGGTCGGACGCGACCAGCACCAGCGTGTCGCCGTCCTCGTACAGGTCACGCACCTTCCCGGCGTGCACATGCTTCAACGTCGAGCCTCCGAATCCGTGGGGTGAACCTGCGCTGTACCAGGCACAATACCGCCGCCCCCGAGCACCGCCGCCGCGCCGTCCGCCGCACACAGCGGACCGACGCGTAAGTGCCGCGAACATTGGGGTTGATCGGGAAAGTCCCGCGCGGCCTGCCACGGCGAGGTGGCATTGTGGGTTTTGCCCGTGCCAGTTCTTCGACCACGAAGGAGCCTTATGTCCGCACCCAACCTCACTCGCGACCAGGCGATCCAACGCGCCGCGACGGTGTCGGTCGAGAACTACCGCGTCGAGCTGGATCTGACCGACGGCGCGGGCAAACCGGGCGAGCAGACCTTCTTCTCCCGCAGCACGGTGACCTTCGGCGCGACACCGGGTGCGAGCACGTTCGTCGACATCGTGGCGCGCGGCGTGCGCTCGGCGGTGCTCAACGGGACCGCGCTGGACGTCTCCGGTTACGACGAGTCGACCGGGATCACGCTGACCGACCTGGCCGAGCACAACGAGCTCGTGGTCGAGGCCGACTGCGAGTACTCGCACACCGGCGAGGGTCTGCACCGGTTCGTCGACCCCGCCGACGACGCCGTGTACCTGTACTCGCAGTTCGAAACCGCCGACGCCAAGCGGATGTTCGCCTGCTTCGATCAGCCGGATCTGAAAGCCACCTTCGACATCGCCGTCACCGCACCGGAGGACTGGCAGGTCGTCTCCAACGCGGCCGTGGTGCAGACGCTCGTGGCGGAGCCGGGCAAGCACGTCTTCCGCACCACCCCGAAGATGAGCACCTACCTGGTCGCGCTCATCGCGGGCCCGTACGCGCGGTGGACCGATGTCTACACCGACGACCACGGCGATATCCCCCTCGGCATCTACTGCCGCGCCTCGCTCGCCGAGCACATGGACGCCGAGCGGCTGTTCACCGAGACCAAGCAGGGCTTCGGCTTCTACCACCGCAACTTCGGCGTGCCGTACGCGTTCGGCAAGTACGACCAGCTGTTCGTCCCCGAATTCAACGCGGGCGCGATGGAGAACGCGGGCGCGGTGACCTTCCTGGAGGACTACGTCTTCCGGTCCAAGGTCACCCGGGCGTCCTACGAGCGCCGCGCCGAGACCGTGCTGCACGAGATGGCACACATGTGGTTCGGCGACCTGGTCACCATGAAATGGTGGGACGACCTGTGGTTGAACGAGTCGTTCGCCACGTTCGCTTCGGTGCTGTGCCAGTCCCAGGCCACCGAATACACCAACGCCTGGACCACCTTCGCGAACGTGGAGAAGTCCTGGGCCTACCGGCAGGACCAGCTGCCCTCCACCCACCCGATCGCCGCGGACATCCCCGACCTCGCCGCGGTCGAGGTCAACTTCGACGGCATCACCTACGCCAAGGGCGCCAGCGTCCTCAAGCAGCTCGTCGCGTATGTCGGGCTGGAGCCGTTCCTGGCGGGCCTGCGCGCGTACTTCGCCGACCACGCCTACGGCAACGCCACCTTCGACGATCTGCTGTCGGCGCTGGAGAAGTCGTCCGGCCGCGACCTGTCCACTTGGGGTGCGCAGTGGCTCAAGACCACCGGATTGAACATCCTGCGCCCCGACTTCGAGGTGGACGCCGAGGGCAGGTTCACCTCCTTCGCGGTCGTGCAGGAGGGGGCACAGCCGGGCGCGGGCGAGCGGCGCGTGCACCGTCTCGCGGTCGGCGTCTACGACGACCAGGACGGAAAACTGGTGCGCACCAAGCGCGTCGAGCTCGACCTCGACGCCGCCGAACGCACCGAGGTACCCGAGCTGGCCGGCGTGCCGCGCGGCCAGTTCGTGCTGGTCAACGACGACGACCTCACCTACTGCTCGATCCGCCTCGACGCCGGTTCGCTCGACGTGCTGGTCAACCGCATCGCCGACATCGCAGAGCCGCTGCCGCGCACGCTGGCCTGGTCGGCGGCCTGGGAGATGACGCGCCAGGCCGAGTTCCGCGCCCGTGATTTCGTCGCGCTGGTCGAGCGTGGCGTCGGCGCGGAGAGCGAGATCGGTGTGGTGCAACGGCTGTTGATGCAGGCCAACACCGCGCTGGGCAGCTACGCCGAGCCGGAATGGGCCGCGACCACCGGCTGGCCGGAATACGCGAACAGGCTGCTCGAGCTGGCGCGCGAAGCCGAACCCGGCTCCGACCACCAGCTGGCCTTCGTCAACGCGCTGACCGCCGCGAAGTTGTCGGCCTGGCACACCGAGGTGCTGAGCGAACTGCGCGACGGCGATCCGGCGAGGGTCGGTTTGCCCGGCTTGGTGGTCGATACCGACCTGCGCTGGCGGATCGTGTCGGCGCTCGCGGCGGCGGGCGAGATCGACGCCGAGGGGCTGCACACTCCGGTCATCGATGCGGAGCTGGCCAACGACCCCACGGCCGCGGGCAGGCGGCAGGCGGCCGCCGCAGCGACGGCGCGTCCGATCGCCGAGGTGAAGGAGCAGGCGTGGGCGACGGTGATGGGCGACGATTCGGTACCCAACATCACCGCCCGCTCGATCGTCGGTGGCTTCGCGCCCGCCGGGCAGGGTGAGCTGCTCGCCTCCTACGTGGAGCGGTATTTCGCCGAGGTGCCCGGCGTCTGGGAGCGTCGTTCCAGCGAGGTCGCCCAGACCGTGGTGGTCGGCCTCTACCCGCACTGGGCGATCAGCGAGGACGCGGTGGCCGTCGCCGACAAGTTCCTGGCCGGGGATCATCCCCCGGCGCTGCGCCGGCTGGTCAGCGAGGGCAAGGCGGGCATCGAACGCTCGCTGCGGGCCCGCGCCTTCGACGCACAGCCGTAAACGAAAATCGGCCGCGTCCACCCCTGGTCGGGTGGACGCGCCGGACTTACGGCAGCCACTGCCCTACGCAACCACAGCGGCCTATCCCGTCTTTCGAGCCACAAAGGGGCCGCGAACACGCAACGCCATAGGCGCTGCGGACGAGGCAACTACCTGCCGATGGCGGCGGCCATCACGCGGACGGCCGAGACCACGCCGTCGATCAACTGGCCCTGCCGGAACGAACTCAGCGCGGCGGTGACGCCGAGCTGGCAGACGCGATCGTTCGCACGGTCGGCGACCGCCCGGCCCGAGCGCACCTCGATCGCCTTCTCGTTGGGCGAGACGGCGATGAGCACCGAATGCGCCGCCTCGGGCGTGCCCGGGAAGATCGCGTCCGCGGACGCGGCCGGGTCCTCGCCCAGATCGCCGATGTAGACGTTGAAGCGCACCTTCGTCGCGCGGGTCGCCTCGGTGAGCACGTTGTCCATGGTGAGCCGCTCTACGTCGTTGAACGGCGCTTCCTTGAACACGTCGCCTGCCTCGTGCACGCCGGAGACGCGTCCGCTGCTGGTGATCGCGTATCCGTGCGGCAAATCGGCTTCGACCACCGCGGGCCACTTAGAACCTGCCACTTGCCCGTCCTCCGATCAGCTCCACCGCGGTGGACTCGATGGCCGCATGCTGCTCATGCGGCGTTTCCGCGAAATGGTGACCCGAGCCGATCACCTCTTCGGTGGCACTCCACAGCACCGGCGACGCGGTCCACTTCTGGCCGAGGGCGAAGTGGACCGGCTTCTCGCCAGGCAGCGGCTTACCGAGGAACGACAATCCGGCGATGATGCCGTAGATCACCAGCGGTATGCCGGCGAAGATCAGCACTGTCTCGAGAATGCTCACGGATCAAAGGTAGACGATCCTCTGTAGTAGTTCTCCGTCCGGTCGAGCCGTATCGCCCTCCGTGTCGATTGCATCGGCCCCGAGCTGGGACTTTCCGGCGCTGCCTCAGACCAACCAGGCGGTCGCGTTCGGCGCCAGCTGGCCTCCGTCGGTCGGCGCGCTGGCCAGCAGCACGTCTCCCGGCGGTAGCTGGATGGGCGCGTCCGAGGCGTTGAGCACGCAGACCAGTCCCCCCGGCCGGCGGAAGGCGAGACAACCCGCCGGGCTGCCGTACCACTCGATGCGGTCCCCGGCGAACTCCGGCCGCAGCGCGCGCAGTTCGAGCGCCAGGCGATACAGCGACAAAGTCGACCCCAACTCCTCGAGTTGCGCTTCGACGGTCAGCGACGCCCAGTCGCCCGGAATCGGCAGCCACGGTGTCCCGGTGGTGAACCCGTACGGCGGCGCGGCACCCTCCCAGGGCAGCGGCACTCGGCAGCCGTCGCGGCCGCGCTGGGTGTGGCCGGAGCGCTCCCACACCGGATCCTGCAAGACATCGTCCGGCAGGTCGTCGACGTTGGGCAGCCCCAGCTCGGCGCCGTTGTAGATGAACACCGCGCCCGGCAGCGCCAGTTCCAGCAGGATCATCGCCCGCGCCCGCGCGACGCCGAGCGCACCGCCGCCGTAGCGGGTGACCTCACGCTCGATGTCGTGGTTGGACAACGTCCAGGTGGGCACGGCGAAGACCGGTGCTACGGCGGACAGCGAGTTGTCGATCGCGTCGCGCACCGCGTCGGCGTCGAACGCCGATTCCGCGAGGCGGAAGTTGAACGCCAGGTGCAGTTCGTCGGCACGCACGTACTCGCCGAAGCGGGTGTTGTCGTTCACCCACACCTCACCGATGGTGACCGCGTCCGGGTACTCGTCGACCACCTTGCGGATCCGGCGGTGGATATCGTGCACGGCGGGATTGTTGAACCGCGGGTCGCTGTCGTCGTGCGCGAGCAGGGCCGAGACGGACAGCTCGGGCATGTCGGGCAGACCGTCGGGTTTGGCCATGCCGTGCGCGACGTCGATCCGGAATCCGTCCACCCCGCGGTCGAGCCAGAACCGCAGCGTCTGCTCGAAATCGGCGGCGACCTCGGGGTCGGCCCAATTCAGGTCGGGCTGCTCACGGGCGAAAATGTGCAGGTACCACTGGCCGGGGGTGCCGTCGGGTTCGGTGATCCTGGTCCAAGCGGGGCCGCCGAAGATGCTCGGCCAGTTGTTCGGCGGCTCGGCGCCGCCGGGGCCGCGGCCGTCGCGGAAGATGTATCGATCGCGCTCCGGGCTGCCGGGGGCCGCCGCCAGCGCCGCGCGGAACCACGGATGCTGGTCGCTGGTGTGATTGGGCACCAGGTCCATGGCGACCTTGATCCGGCGGGCATGCGCCTCGGCGATCAGCGCGTCCATCGCGGCGAGACCGCCGAAGAGCTGATCGATATCGCGGGGATCGGCAACGTCGTAGCCACCATCGGCCATCGGCGAACGCATCACGGGGCAGATCCACAGTGCGTCGACGCCGAGCAGTTCGAGGTAGCCCAGTTTGTCCCGGACTCCCCCGAGATCGCCGACCCCGTCTCCGCTCGAGTCCGCGAAAGATCTCGGATAAACCTGGTAGAACACGGCCGACCGCCACCACGACTGCGTGGTGCGATCGACCGGCGCCGTTAAGGCTGGTGCATCACTCACATCCGCAATAGTGCCAAAGTTTCGACGCGAAGCCTTCTCCCGGCACACAGTTTCGAATGACCGGCAAATATCTAGCACGGACATCGGCACAGGCGAAAAACGCTGCTCCGCTCCGCCTCTCGCGCGCAACCGTCAGGTCACCCGCTGTTCACCAGCGAATGTTTCGCCACCACAACGCGGTAGAAAACACACCAGCGCCGCAGTGCCGCGCCGTGGTCAGAACGGGGCGTTCACCAAGGAGTTGGCAGCCATTTCCAGGTAGTCGAGCAGCGCCTTACGGTGCTCGTCATCGAGCGTTTCCGGCTCGATCTCGGCGACCGCGATACGCATGCACCGCAGCCACGCGTCCCGCTCGATCGGCCCGATGGTGAACGGCATGTGCCGCATGCGCAAGCGGGGATGACCGCGCTCGTCGGAGTAAGTGCGCGGACCGCCCCAATACTGCTCCAGGAACATCCGCAAACGACGCTCCGCCGGACCGAGATCCTCCTCCGGATACAGCGGGCGCAGCACCTCGTCGGCGGCCACCTCGCGATAGAACGTCGCGAGGAGCCGCCGGAACGTCTCCGCCCCACCGACCGCCTCGTAGAACGACGTCGCCGTTTGCTCGCCCGAAGTCATAGACCCTCTCGCTTCACCGGATGCGCCGCTGTCCATTGTGCCCGCGCCCGGGCACCGCCGCCGTACCGCCCTTGCGCCGCCGATCGGCAACCGGAACATCGCGCCGGAATGGCACTTCAGCCACAGTTAACCGGACATTGTCGAAAATCACCGTGCAATGCCCGACATTCCATGGTCAACTGGGGGACAGTCTCTGCTTTGCAGATACCACATGATCCTGCCAATCATGAAATCGAGGTCGAGATGAAGCAGCGGCACGGCGCCCGATCACATGAGGCGCGAGCGCACCGACAACTCCAGCCCGCCGACGTCCACAATCGTGGGTCGGGGGCTACTCCGCTGCACATCGTGTCCGAACGATATCCGGGTGGACATCGTGGCCATCACGACCACGGACCCCGCCCGACCGCCCCGCCCGCCGAGGGCACGAACTGGCTCAAGACCAGGGTGTTGCTGTTGAACGCCACCTACGAGCCGCTCACCGCATTGTCCGCGCGCCGCGCGATCGTCCTCCTCATCTGCGACAAGGCCGACGCCGTTCACCACAACGACGAAGGGCCGGTAGTGCACTCCGCCGATACGTCGGTGGCCATTCCCTCGGTGATCCGCCTGCGCACCTACGTGCACGTTCCGTATCGCGCCAGGGTGCCGATGACCCGCGCCGCGCTCATGCACCGGGATCGCTACCGCTGCGGCTACTGCGGCGGCAAGGCCGAGACCATCGACCACGTCATCCCGCGCAGCCGCGGCGGGGAACATTCCTGGGAGAACTGCGTCGCCAGCTGCGCGCCCTGCAACCATCGCAAAGCCGACAAACTGCTCAGCGAGCTGGGCTGGACGCTGCGCGCCCCGCTGGTCTCCCCGAAGGGCCCGCACTGGCGCCTGCTGTCCACTACCGCCGAACTCGACCCCGTGTGGTTGCAGTATCTCGACGAAGGCGCCGCCTGACTGATCAGGTGTACTCCACCACCAGCGTCGCCCAGGTCGGCGACGCCAGTGCCTCGAACACGTGCGGTTGGTCACCCGGGTAGGCGATGTAGTCGCCCGGGTGTAGTTCGACGGGCGCGTCGACCGGGCCGACCAGCGCGCGCCCTTCGGCGAGCAGGACGTGCTCGACCACACCGACGCTATGCGGATCCGATCGCCGCGCATGCCCCGGTTCCGCGGTGATGCGGAACAGGTCGCGGCGGGAATTGGCCGGCCCGGCCGCCAGCAGCGTCGCCCGGTACTCCGACTGCTCGGCCGCCACCACCGGCCCCTCACCGGCGCGGATGACGTGCACGTTCGGGCGCGGCGGGTCGAGCAATCGGGAGAACGGCATGTCCAGGGCGACGCACAACGCCCACAAGGTCTCCAGGCTCGGATTCCCCGTTGCCGATTCCAATTGCGACAGAGTGGATTTCGCGATACCCGCCCGGCCGGCGACCTCGCTCAACGAGAGTCCGGCCCGGGTGCGCTCGCGGCGCAGCGCGGCGGCGATCACCGCCTGTGGTGTTGTCGTCGCGTCCTGCTGCGTCATTCCCACCTCTGCTTGTTTTGCAGCGCCTTCGGCGCTGCGTGTGCCGCGATTATGCCGTGGGGTCGTGGTGTTGTGGTTGCGCTGGAGTGCTGGACGGCTGCGGTGCGGACATGTTCGCAGCGCGTGTCCTTCGGAGCTCTCGCCGGGAAACCATGTTGACGAAGTGCGGCGTCATGTTCACTATAAGCTACATGCGTTCGATATGGCGAACACTCGATCGGAATGCGCTGCTCGGGATCGGGGCGGTGTGCCTCGCCGTCGGTGTGATCGGGATTTCCTATGGGGCGACCGCGGTCGCGGCGGGCTTTCCGGTCTGGCTGCCGGTGCTGCTCGGGTGCGTGGTGCTGGCCGGGAGCTCGGAGTTTCTGTTTCTCGGGATCGTTGCCGCCGGCGGCAACCCGATCGCGGCGGTGCTGGCGGGACTGCTGGTGAACGCGCGGCATGTGCCGTACGGGCTGTCGGTTCCCGACGCGGTCGGCACGGGCTGGCGCCGCTCGCTCGGCGTTCATCTGATGAACGACGAGTCCGTCGCGATGACCATCGCCAGCCCGACGCGCCACGCAGACGGGCGGCCTACTGGATCACCGGCGCTGGGGTGCTGCTCGCCTGGCCCGGCGGCGCCGCCGTCGGAGCGCTGATCGGATCGGTGGTCACCGACACCTCGGCGCTCGGACTCGATGCGGTGTTCCCCGCGGTCCTGCTCGCGCTGGTGTTGCCCGCGCTGCGCGACCGGACCACCCTCGCCGCAGTGGGTGTCGGCACGGCGATCGCCCTGGTCAGCGCTCCGTTCCTGCCCACGGGGCTGCCGGTGCTGCTCGCCCTGTCCGGGGTGCTGGTCGCGGCGCGGCAAAAGCCTCTACCAGCGACCGCGCGGGGAGCGGCGTGATGCTGGCCGCCGGAGTCGTCGCTCTCGCCGCGGGCACCTACGCGTTCCGCTGGGCCGGACCCGCACTCCGCGACCGAGTGCGCCTTCCCGCACGTGTGGTGTGGCTGCTGGAGATCGGCGCCGTCGTATTGCTCACCGCGCTCGTGGCCGTCACCACCTTGCCGCTGGGCACCGCAGACCTCGGATTCGCCGTGCCAGCAGGCGTATTCGCGGGTGGACTTGTCGCGTGGTTCCGACGCCCCATTCTGTTGGTCATTCTCGCCGCAGCCGCGACGACGGCAGTCCTCCGCTACATCGGCGTCTCGTGAGCGGCACCGCGCCCGCAGCAGGAGGCGGCGCCGTCCCCTCCTGCCGACGGCGCCGCCTGTCCCATCGATCGCATCCGAGCGCCCCTGTGCTACTCGGGTTCACAGTCCGCGGCCCGCATTGGCAGCCATCCAGTGGCAGCGAAAAGAACTGGCCGTCATCGTCACCCGGCGACTCACGCGACGGAGCGATACAGCGCGCGTTCGGACGGCTTCGCACCGCCGCGGCCGAAGCGACATGCGCTCGGCACCGATCCCGTCAAACCAACGGAAAGGCAGTTTGCACTGCGGGAACCGGCCCGACGCGGCTGTAGGGCCTTGCCCTGCATCGCGGGAGACGTCGGTCGCCCACCGCGGATCGCGGGCGAGCAGGAATGAACGCACCAGCACTTCGTGAGAAGGGCAGCGGAGCGGCCGAGCCCCGCGACCTCATCCCGAATGGTGATCGGTAGCGAGGATCCCCGGCGGACCGCCCTCCGGCGCGGATCGTGCGACGCACCCGGCGACGACCATCGAGCGACGCGATCAACGCGGTAGCAGCGGAATTCCACCGCCGAGCCGACGCGCGACCGAGCCGTAGCGAGCGTCGAGCCGCAGCCAGGTTCTGGTCGCGCGAACACGGACGATCTCGGCGGCGGGGATACGGCGAGGGTCGGCTTTCTCCCCCGAGTGCGGGATGAAATCCATCGCCGTGAGCGCGAAGACGACGCGCATCGGCACCTGCACCCGGGTGCCCGCGCCGGACACGGTCAGCACCGCCTGATCCAGCAACGAGGCGGGCGGGCCGTGGCCGCTGCCGTGTTCCTTCGCCAGCTGCGCACCCTGCTCGGCGAGCTCGACCAGGGTGCGTGCGGGCACGTCGTCGACGTGTGCGAAACCGTCGATGGGTGGCAGCGCGCCGCGCCACGCGGAGTCCATCGAATATCCGAGGTCGATCGGACTGCCACCGGCCGAACCGGCCAGCACGAGATCGGCGCCGACCGTCACGTCGTCGACGCCGAGTTCGGCGACCACGGTGCGCATCGCCAGCGCTTCGAAACCCGTCGCCACCCAGGCCGAGACGTATTTCTCCCCGCGGCGGCGCAGGCGCACCACCGCCCCGGGGTCCAGCCGCACGGCCCTGGTCAGAAACGTCGCGAGATTCTCCCGCTCCGCCGGATCGGGCACATGCAGCACTCGTTGTTCCGCCATCACGGCCGCTCCGCCGTCACCACTCCGCCACCACCGACACGGTCGCTCAGTCCATCCATTCGGACAGGTAATCACGCTCGGCGTCGGTGAGCCTGCGCAAACGCTGCGCCCGCATGTCGAACGCCGCGATCTGCGTGGACGCCACCACGGCCGCGGGCGAGTCGGGCAGCGCGCCCGCCGCCCGCACCTCGTAGCCGATGGTGAAGTCGACCGCGCGCAGCTGCTCGATCCACATGGCGATGTCCAGCGGCGTGTCCTCGTGCCGCAATTGACCGCGGTAGCGGACACGCAGATCGGCCAGGACGCACCCCTCGCGCAGCGGTGCGGTCGGGCGGCCGTCCTCGAACAGCCACGGAATGCGCGCCTCTTCCAGCAGCGTCACCATCCGGGCATGGTTGACGTGCTGGAACACGTCCATGTCCGACCACCTGACGTCCACCTTGGCGTGGAACCGCCTGGGCAGCACCAGACTGCCCGCGGCCTTCCCGCTGCCCCTCACCGAACTCGTCAACGTGGTACCTCCGATTGAGCGCCCACCCCGCTCACCATGCTCCGCACTTGCCGCGCTGCAACCGACAACGTGGCGAGATCGTGGGTTCCGGACTCGAACAATTCCGACAGCGCCGCCCTGGCTCTGCCGAGGCGGGACTGATTCTTCGACTCCCAGTATGCAATCTTCTCGTCCGCCGTCTCCTCGGGGTCGCCGCCGGAGAGCACGTCGAGGGTGAGCGAGCGCAGCGACCCGTACATGTCGTCGCGCAGCGCGAGCCGCGCCAGCGCGTGCCAGCGGTCGCCGCGTTCGAGGTGGCTGACCGCCTGCAGCAGCCAGTCGATCTTGAGGTGGTCGTTGAGCGCGTAGTACAGCGACCCGACCTCGTCGCCGTCCCGGTCGGTGATGTCGGCGATGTCCACGATGTCCAGCAGCGGGAAGAGGTGGAGCAGACCGAACACCTCGGTGGCGAGGTCGGTCGGCGCACCGCGAGCGATCAACTCGGCGGACCGGTCGGTGAGCGAGAACACGTGGTGCCCGCGCAGCCATCCCGGCACCTTGGGAGCGAGTTGCCGCACGTCGGCGCGGTACCGGCTGATCTCGGAGCCCACCGCGATCGGCTGCGGGCGATTGCTCAGCAGCCACCGGGACGCCCGGTCGAGGGTCCGCTTCGTCTCCAGTTCGAGCAGGTCACGCACCGGGGTCGGCGCGTCGCAGGCGCGGATTCGCGCCCATCGTTCATCCAGGTCGAAGATTCCGCTCGCCGCGGCGAAGGCGCGCACCGCGTCGGTGGTGGTGGCGCCGACCTCTTCGTTCAACCGGTGCGCGTAGGTGATGCCGCCGTAGTCCACCATCTCGTTGACGATCATGGTGGTGACGATCTCCCGGCGCAGCCGGTGGCGTTTGATCGCCGCTCCGAACCGGTCGCGCAGCGGCGTGGGGAAGTACTCCGGCAGCCGCGCGGCGAAGTATTGACTGTCGGGCAGGTCGGAATCGAGCAGATCGGCCTTGAGCGAGAGCTTCACGTGCGCCATGAGATTGGCCAGCTCGGGCGAGGCCAGTCCGGCGTTCTCCTCCAGCCTGTGCTTCATCTCCTGGTCCGAGGGCAGCGCCTCGAGTTCGCGGTCCAGGCCGCGACGCTGTTCGAGTTCCTCGATGAGCCGCATCTGCACGCTGAGCATGTGCGGCGCCTCGGTGCGCGAGATGCCCATGAGGAAGTTCTGCGCCACATTGTCCTGCAGGACCATCTGGGCGACCTCGTCGGTCATGGAGGCCAGCAGCGGGTTGCGCTCGTCCGGCGGCAGCTGACCGCCGGAGACCACGGCATCGAGCAGGATCTTGATGTTGACCTCGTGGTCGGAGCAGTCCACGCCCGCCGAGTTGTCCAGCGCGTCGGTGTTGATCTTGCCGCCGTTGCGGTTGAACTCGATGCGGCCCAGCGCCGTGGCGCCGAGATTGCCGCCCTCGCCGATCACCTTGACCCGCAACTGATTCCCGTTGACCCGGACCGCGTCGTTGGACTTGTCGCCTACCTCGGCGTTGGTCTCGGTGCTCGCCTTGATGTAGGTGCCGATACCGCCGTTCCACAACAGATCCACCGGAGCGAGCAGGATCGCGCGAACCAGCTCGGGCGGCGACAGCGATACGACGTCGTCGCCCAGGCCGAGAGCCGCCCTGGCCTGCGGGCTGATCGGCACGGCCTTCACGGTGCGATCCCACACACCGCCACCGGGGCTGATCAGCGACGTGTCGTAGTCCGCCCACGACGACCTCGGCAACGCGAACAACCGCTGCCGCTCCCGGTACGAGCGGGCCGCGTCCGGGTCGGGGTCGAGGAAGATGTGGCGGTGGTCGAACGCGGCCACCAGACGAATGTGCTCGGACAACAACATGCCGTTGCCGAACACATCACCACTCATGTC
>NZ_JBSGEZ010000072.1:0-34924 GCF_053603155.1 Nocardia sp. NPDC004260
CCTACGACCCCGCCCGACACGGCGGCGCCCAAACCCTGCAACCACAACCGGTCGCTACTTCTGCGGTATGAGGTTGACATAGGGAGTGTCATGGGAAGTCCTTAGTGGGGGATGCAAAACGCACGATCGTTCGTTCAATGAAAATACGACCATACGTTCGTATGTGCAACAGCTAAGTGGAAGAATGACGTCATGACCGAGTCCGTCACCACACGTGACCAGCCGCGTGGCACCGATCAGCGCTTGGCCAAGGGCGCGCGGGCGCGAGCGTCGATCGCCCGCCGCGCCGCCGACGTGGCGTCTGTCGAGGGCCTCAACGGCCTCAGCATCGGTCGCTTGGCCACCGACCTGGGACTCAGCAAGAGCGGCATCGCCACCCTTTTCGGCAGCAAGGAGAGCCTGCAGATCGCGGCGGTGAAGTCCGCGCGGCAGGTCTTCATCGATGAAGTCATCACGCCGAGCCTGAGCGAGCCGGCCGGCCTACCGCGCCTGCGCGCCCTGGTCGAGCGCTGGCTGGGGCAGGTGGCCGACCCCGCGTTCCCCGGCGGGTGCTTCCGCGTCGCGACCCTCGCCGAGTTCGACAGCAGGCCGGGACCGGTGCGCGACGCCATCGCCGAAGACCGCAGGGACTGGCTCGCGTTCCTGATCAAGGAGATTCGCCGGGCGCAGGACCAGGGCCATTTCGGTGCGCGCAGCGCCGACGCCGTCGCGTTCGAACTGGACGCGGTGATCGCCGCGGCGCACACGGCGCGGCAGATGGGTGACGAGTGGGGCGTCGCTACCGCGCGCGACCTCGTGGCGGATCTGCTCGGCCCGGGCGACTAGTCGGCCGGTGAGCCGTTGACCAGGTAGTCCAGGTAGGAACCCGGGATCGGGGACAGTTCCACGCCTTCGGCGTCCACGATGTGCGGCCGGATGGTGCCGGTGAGGGTGATCTCGGGGCTTTCGATCAGCACCGTGGTCGCTACCGGCAGGGCGAAGAATTGCACCGCGAACGGCATGGCGGTGGCCAGCTCCAGCAGGGTGGTGTAGTACGACGACCGGTGCGCGTGGTCTTCGAAGCATTCCACCGACCAACCGGAGGATTCGGGGTCGTCCGGCTCGGTGCGCGCCAGCACCAGGACCGGTGATTCGAGTCCGCACGACGAGATGGTGGCCCGCTGGTCCTCACCGGGAAAGTCGAGGTGATCGGTGAGGCCGACCCCGGCTGCCACTTCGCGCTGATACCACACATCGCGCAGGGTGCGGTCGACCTGCTCGGCCCAGGTCTGCGCGTCGGTGCGTTCGGTCAGCCCCAACGTGCCGTCGTCGCGACCGCGCACCCGGACCAGATTCCAGCCGATCCGGATCGTCTCGCCGGGGTGGTAGCGCGTGCCCGCCGCGACGGTGGACTCCAGATACGACAGCAGCCAGTTCTCCATGCCGGGCAGCTGCGGCTCGGTGAAGAGAATGGTGAACTCGGGATGTCCGTGGCTGGCGCAGGAGGTGGTGCGGAACGACTCGGCCATGCCACGTTCCTAGCACGCGACAGCGTCATGCGGGCGCGCCAGCCCGGGAGCCGCCGCGAACGCCCGGTCAGGCCGAGAGCGCGCGAGTATCCGCGATCGCCGCGTGATAGCGATCCAGGATGACCTCGGTGAGGGCCGGATGCGCGCCGAGCACATCGGCGTGGATCGCCTCCGGCGCGGCGTCGACGAGGCGATCGGTCAGTAATCCGGGTGCGAGGAACCAGGGAGCGACCAGCACGTGCTCGGCGCCGTGAGCGCGCAGTCGCGAAATCGCCTCGGCGACCGACGGTTCGGTGGTGGCGAAGCAGATCTCGGTGCGCCAGCCGGTGCGGGCGGCCAGGCGGGTGGCCACCTCGGCGGTCCGGGCGTTGGCCGCCGCCGACGACGATCCGACCGCCGCCACCGCGACGCCCAGGCGCCGATCCGCGAAGCGATGCCCGGCGCCGGCGGCGAGGACACGGTCGCGCAGCGCACCGACGAGTCCGGCGTCCACGCCGAGCACGTCGGCTTGGGTCAGGCGCAACCCGAGATGGCGGGCGCGGGCCGCGGCGAGCAGGCCGGGCAGATCGACCCTGGCGTGGAAGGCGCTGCCGAGCAGCAGCGGCGTCACCACCGCGTGTGTGTGCCCGTCGGCGGCGACGGCATCCACCACCTGTTCGACCGACGGGGCGGTGAGATCGAGGAACGCCGTCCTGACGTCGAGGTCCGGACGAGCGGCGGCGACGGCGCCGACCACCTCCGCGACGGTTGCCGCCGACCGCGGATCGCGGCTGCCGTGGGCCACCGCGATCAGCGCGGGCGGTCGCGCCGGGCTGCCGTCGAGCCCGGGGGCGATCGGGGAAGCCGCGCAGCCCGGACCGCCCGCCGGGGCGACAGCGCCCAGGACCGGCGGCGCGCCGAACAGGGCTCGCGACACCGCCATGTCAGGCTCCGGTACCGACCTCGACGGCGGTCAGCACGTCACCGACCAGACCGGCCGCCAGCGTGTTGCCGCCCGCCGGATCGATCAGCAGGAAGCTGCCGGTGTGCCGGTTCGCTCGGTAGTCGTCGGCCGCGATCGGCTCGGCGACCCGCACCGAGATGCGCCCGATGTCGTTGAGCTCCAGCGACTCCGGGTTCGGGTCGGCCGCGAGGCGCTGCTCGTCGAAGCGCTCCAGCAGCGCGCCGACGATCGCCTGGGTGGTTCGGGTGCCGTGCTTGAGCAGCAGCCGCGCACCGGGGCGCAGCGGCTTGTCACCCAGCCAGCACACGGTGGCGTCGAAGGTGTCGATCGGCTCGGGCGCGTCGGCGGCCGCGGCGATGATGTCGCCCCGCGAGATGTCGACCTCGTCGGCCAGGATCAGCGTGACGCTGCGTCCGGCCTGCGCCACCGCGAGTTCGCCGTCGGGGGTGTCGATCCGCTCCACGGTCGTGCGGATGCCCGACGGCAGCACCACGACCTCGTCGCCGGGAGCGACCGCGCCCGCCGCGATCTGTCCCGCGTAGCCGCGGTAGTCCGGGTGCTCGGCGGTGCGCGGCCGGATCACGTACTGCACCGGAAACCGCAGGCCCAGCTCGTGCTCGCCGGTGCTGTCGGCGTCGACCGGCACCGATTCGAGATGCTCGATCAGCGACGGACCGTCGTAGTACGGGGTGTTGTCCGATCGGGTGGCGATGTTGTCGCCGTGCAGCGCCGAGACCGGGATCTCCAGCACGTCTTCGCTCGACCAGCCCAGCGTGCTGGTGAGCTCGTTGAACTCCGCCGAGATGGCGGCGAACACGGCGGCGGCGTCGTCCACCAGATCGATCTTGTTCACGGCGAGCACCAGCTTCGGCACACCGAGCAGCGCCAGCACGGCGGCGTGCCTGCGGGTCTGCTCGATGACGCCCTTGCGCGCGTCGACGAGCAGGATCACCAGCTGCGCGGTGGACGCCCCCGACACGGTGTTGCGGGTGTACTGCACGTGCCCGGGGGTGTCCGCGAGCACGAATGAGCGGCGCGGAGTGGCGAAGTAGCGGTAGGCGACATCGATGGTGATGCCCTGTTCGCGTTCCGCGCGCAACCCGTCCACGAGCAGCGAGAGATCCGGGGTGGCGAGACCTTTGTCCACCGACGCGCGGGTGACGGCGTCGATCTGGTCGGCCAGAACGGATTTCGTGTCGTAGAGCAGGCGTCCGACCAGAGTGGACTTGCCGTCGTCGACAGAACCGGCGGTGGCCAGCCTCAATAGGTCGGACATGTCAGAAATAACCCTCTCGTTTGCGGTCTTCCATCGCGGCTTCGGAGACGCGGTCGTCGCCGCGGGTCGCACCACGTTCGGTCAGTCGGGACGCGGCGACCTCGGCGAGGATCGCCTCATTGTCGGCCGCGTCGGAAAGCACGGCGCCGGTGGAGGATCCGTCGCCCACGGTGCGGTACCGCACCGACCTGGTCTCCAGCACCTCGTCCGCACGCGGGCCGCCCCACACGCCGGGCGTCATCCACATGCTGTCGCGCAGGTACACCGGACGCTCGTGCGCGTAGTAGATGCTCGCCAGGTCGATGTCCTCGCGGGCGATATAGCGCCAGATGTCCAGCTCGGTCCAGTTGCTCAGTGGGAACACGCGCACGTGCTCGCCCGGCGCGTGGCGCCCGTTGTACAGGTTCCACAGCTCGGGGCGCTGCCGCTTCGGGTCCCACTGGCCGAAGGCGTTGCGCAGCGAGAAGATCCGCTCCTTGGCGCGCGAGCGCTCCTCGTCGCGACGGCCGCCGCCGAACACGGCGTCGAACCGATGCTCGCTGATCGCGTCCAGCAGCGGGACGGTCTGCAGCGGGTTGCGGATGCCGTCGGGGCGCTCGGTGAGCCTGCCGTCGGCCAGGTAGTCCTCCACCTTCGCCACGTGCAGGCGCAAGCCGTAGCGCTCGACCACCTTGTCCCGGAACTCCAGCACCTCGGGCAGGTTGTGCCCGGTGTCCACGTGCAGCAGTGCGAACGGCAGCGGTGCGGGCCAGAACGCCTTGAGCGCCAGATGCAACAGCACGGTGGAGTCCTTGCCGCCGGAGAACAGGATCACCGGCCGCTCGAACTCGCCCGCCACCTCGCGGAAGATGTGGATCGCCTCGGATTCCAGCGCGGCGAGGGTGTCGAAGTCGGTGATACCGAGCGAACGTTCGTTGCGAATGGTTTCGGTCATGCTGTGTCCTCTTTTGCATGCCCGAGGGCCCCTACGTGGTTACGCAGGCTGCCTCCTCCGGGCCCTGACTCGGTCATGCTGTGTGCAATCCGCATTCGGTCTTGGCGAGGCCGGCCCAACGGCCGCTTCTCGGATCGGCTCCCGGCTCCGGCTTCCGTGTGCACGGAGCGCAGCCGATGGACGGATACCCCTCCTCCACCAGGGGATTGACGAGGATGCCGTGCTTTTCGATGTAGTCCTGCATCTCGTCGTCGGACCACGGCGCGATCGGGTTGATCTTCACCAGGCCGAACGCCTCGTCGAACGAGATCAGCGGTGCGTTCGCCCGGGTCGGCGCCTCCACCCGGCGGATGCCGGTGACCCAGGCGTTGTAGCCCGCGAGGGACTTCTGCAACGGGACGACCTTGCGCAACCGGCAGCACTCGTTGGGCTCGCGGGCGAACAGATCCTTGCCGAGCAGCCGATCCTGTTCGGCGACGGAGTGTTCCGGCCGGACGTTGACCACGTTCACCCCGTACACGGCCTCCACCGCGTCCCGGGTGCCGATGGTCTCGGCGAAGTGGTAGCCGGTGTCCAGGAAGAGCACGTCGACGCCGGCACGCACGCCCGCGGCCAGGTGCACCAGCACGCCGTCCTGCATGTTGGAGGCCACGATGTAGTTCGCGCCGAAGGTGTCCTCGGTCCACCGCAGGAGTTCGGTCGCCGAGGCGCCGTCGAGTTCGGCGGCGCCGCGCGCGGCGATGGCGCGGAGCTCGTCCTCGGACAGCTTTTCCGCGAGTTCGGTTGTCACAATTGATCTCCCGTCGACACTTATCTCAGGTCGGCCTCGTCGGCGCGGACCGCCCACTGGGCGAACCGTTCGCCGTCCGAACGTTGCTTGACGAAGTTGCGCACCACCCGGTCGATGTAGTCGCCGAGTTCCTTAGTGGTCACTTTGTGCTGGCGCAGCTTGCGCCCGAACGCGCTGTCGAAGCCGAGGCTGCCGCCGAGGTGAACCTGGAAGCCCTCCACCTGATTCCCGGTGCCGTCATCGACCAGCTGGCCCTTGAACCCGATGTCGGCGATCTGCGAGCGGGCGCAGGAGTTCGGGCAACCGTTGATGTTGATCGTGATCGGGACATCCAGCTGCGCGTTCAGATCCGCCAGTCGTTCCTCCAGCTCCGGCACCAGCGCCTGGGAGCGCTTGCGCGTCTCGGCGAAGGAGAGTTTGCAGAACTCGATACCGCTGCAGGCCATCAGATTCCGTCGCCACAGCGAGGGTCGCGCCTGCAGGCCGAGGGGTTCCAGCTCGTCGATCAGCGCGTCGACCTTGTCGGCGGGAACGTCGAGCACGATCAGCTTCTGGTACGGGGTGAACCGGACGCGATCGGAGCCGATCCGCTCGACCGCGTCGGCGACCTTGGTCAGGACGGTGCCCGACACCCGGCCCGCGATGGGGGAGAAGCCGACCGCGTTGAGTCCATTGCGCAGCCGCTGCACGCCGACGTGGTCGATCGGCTTGGTCGGCTGCTCGGGCGCGGGGCCGTCGATCAGCTTGCGCTTCAGGTACTCGTCCTCCAGCACCTGGCGGAACTTCTCGATGCCCCAGTCCTTGATCAGGAACTTCAGGCGCGCCTTGGTGCGCAGGCGGCGGTAGCCGTAGTCGCGGAACACCGATACGACGGCTTCCCATACGTCCGGCACCTCGTCCAGCGGCACCCACACGCCCACCCGCTTGGCGAGCATCGGGTTGGTGGACAGTCCGCCGCCGACCCACAGGTCCAGACCGGGGCCGTGTTCGGGATGCACGACACCGACGAACGCGACGTCGTTGATCTCGTGCACCACGTCCTGCTGGCCGGAGATCGCGGTCTTGAACTTGCGCGGCAGGTTGGAGTACTCCTTCTTGCCGATATAGCGGCGCACGATCTCCTCGATCGCGGGCGTCGGGTCGATGATCTCGTTCAGCGACTCGCCGGCCAGCGGGGACCCGAGCACCACGCGCGGGCAGTCGCCGCACGCCTCGGTGGTCTTCAGGCCGACGGCCTCGATCCGCTTCCAGATCTCCGGGACGTTCTCCACCTCGATCCAGTGGTACTGCACGTTCTCCCGGTCGGACAGATCCGCGGTGTCGCGCGCGAACTCGGTGGAGATCTCGCCCAGCGTGCGCAGTTGCGCGACGTTCAGCGCACCGGCGTCGCAGCGGATGCGCATCATGAAGTACTTGGCCTCGAGCAGATCGATGTTCTCGTCACCGGTCCAGGTGCCGTCGTAGCCCTGCTCGCGCTGGGTGTACAGACCCCACCAGCGGAACCGGCCGCGCAAGTCGCCCTTGTCGATACCGTCGAAGCCGGTCTTGGCGTAGATGTTCTCGATGCGGGCGCGGACGTTGAGGGGGTTGTCGTCCTTCTTGGACTGCTCGTTCGGGTTCAGCGGCTCGCGGTAACCCAGCGCCCACTGACCCTCGGCCTTGCGGCGCACGGGCTTGCCGGTGCGGACGCGCGGTCCGGTCGTGGTCGCCTCGGGACGCGGCCGATCCGGGCGGACCCGGCGTTCGGATGCCGGGCGTTCGGGGCGCGCGCGGTGCCCCGGCTGGGATTCGGGCGTGGGCTGATCGGTCGGACCGGCGTCGGGGCTCGACGTCATGGGGTCGCTCCTGCGGGGTGGGTGGTACATCCTGCTGAGAGGCGCGAGAGGCTGACTCACGCCTGCGGTGTCAGCGGGCCGATGAAGTCGGGATCGCCGGGGACCCGGGGATCGGGCGCGCTGAGCTACCGGGGGGAACCGGGCAGACAGCAGGCGCTACAGACGCGCTTGTAATCGACGTGGCGACGGGCCACCAGTCGAATCTCCAGAGCGCGCATGCGGCCTATTGTGCCACGTCAGCGATGGCCTTCCGACCCTGCGTCGGGTATTTCCCGTAAATCTGCGGGAAATCCCCTGGACGTTCGACCCAGTTTGTGACGGCAGTCATAGTTCCGCGCCCCAACCAGGCGCGTGATACGGCGACCGCGCCGTCTGTGACACTGCGCACCTCGCTTGACCTCGAGTGAAGTGGAGGTTGGACGCTCGGCGTCATGAGTACCACAACTGTCGACGCCACCGGCGAGCTCGAAGCCATCCGCGCGGTGGTCGCGAGCGTCCAGCACGCCCAGCGCAACGAGCTCGTCGACGAATTCGTCGCGCTGTTCCGGGAGGACGCGATCTGGACCACCGCACACGGCAAACGCCTCTTCGGACGGGCGGCCATCGCGGAGTTCACCGCGCAGGTGCTGCCCGGGGCCACCGCACACGGCACGGCGACCTACGAGGTCGAGCACGTGCTGTTCATCCGCCCGGATGTGGTGGCGGTGAAGGTGCGCCAGCGTTATTTCACCGACGCGGGTGCTCTGGACAGCGAAGGTAGCCCGATGTACGTGATGTCCAAGGAGGACGGCCGCTGGTTGCTCACCGCGAACCAGAACACTCCGGTCGTGGCGGACTGAAGGGCCGGTAGCGGAGTCCCGGCCGTCGGCGCGGTCGCGGCGACGTTCACACTGGACAGGTGAGTTCTTCCGCCGCTACCGCGAGCACCGACACCTCCGCGCCGGTGCTACGCGACTTCGGCGATGGGCCGTTCGGGATCTACGTGCACGTGCCGTTCTGCGCCACGCGGTGCGGCTACTGCGACTTCAACACCTACACCGCGGGGGAGCTCGGCAGCTCGGCCTCGCCGCAGTCGTGGCTGGCGGCGTTGCGCGGCGAGCTGGCGACCGCCGCCGAACAGTTCGCGGCGTTGCCCACCACGACGCCGGAAGTGTCCACCGTCTTCGTCGGCGGAGGGACGCCCTCCCTGCTGGGCGGCGACGGGCTCGCCGCGGTGCTGGACGCCGTGCGCGCCGAGTTCACCTTCGCCGCCGGGGCCGAGGTCACCACGGAGTCCAATCCGGAATCCACCTCGCCGGAATTCTTCGAGCGCATCCGGGCGGCCGGGTTCACCAGGGTGTCGCTGGGCATGCAGTCCGCCGCGGCGCACGTGTTGAAAGTGCTCGATCGCACGCACACCCCCGGCCGCGCGGTGGCCGCCGCGCTGGAGGCGCGCACCGCTGGATTCGAGCACGTCAACCTCGATCTGATCTACGGAACCCCGGGTGAGCGCGATGCCGATCTGGACGCCAGCCTGGACGCGGTGCTCAGCGCGGGCGTCGACCACGTTTCCGCCTATTCGCTGATCGTGGAGGACGGCACCGCGCTGGCCAGGCGGGTACGCCGCGGCGAGTTGCCCGCGCCGGACGACGACGTGCTCGCCGCACGTTACGAGCGCATCGACGCCCGACTGCGCTCGGCCGGATTCGGTTGGTACGAGGTGTCGAACTGGGCCGTCGGCGACGCCGCGGTCTGCAGGCACAACCTCGGTTACTGGGACGGCGGTGACTGGCTCGGCGCAGGACCGGGCGCGCACAGTCACGTCGGGGGCGTGCGGTGGTGGAACGTGAAGCACCCCGCTCGATACGCCGATCGCGTCGGCGCGGGCGGGCTGCCCGCGGCGGGCTGGGAGGCGCTGAGCGCGGACGAGCGCTACACCGAGCGGGTCATGCTCGCCGTCCGGCTGCGCACCGGCCTGCCGCTGGCCGAGCTGGCGTCCTCCGCGCGCACCGCCGTCGATCGCGTGGTCGCCGACGGCCTCGCCGTGCGCACCGCGGACGACCGGCTCGTCCTCACCGACCGCGGCCGTCTGCTCGCCGACGGTGTCGTCCGCGAACTGCTCGACTGATCCCGTGCGGGATCACGGTCGGGTCAACGCGATGCACTTTATGTCTCGTTCCGGTAACACGGTGCGCACCGGCCGCGTAGTCTGCGACCAACCCCAAGGAGACTCATGGCCTCGGCACCACGTATGACCCTCATCCACGAACCAGGCGAGTTCGCGGAGGCGCGAGCAGCGGAGAAAGCGGAAAACGCGCGCCAGTGCGCCGTCGCCGCCCGCACTGTCGCGAGCTACGCGGAGAACGCCGCCGACTGCGAGTCGCTGCTGGCGATGCTCGGTCTCGATGCGCTCGCGGGCAAGCAGGCGAAAACCTGCGGTTGACCATTACGCCTCGTCCGGGGCGAGGGCGGTTCTGCGCCATTCCCGTGGCGTGAGCCCGTAGGCGGCGCGGAAGCGCCGGGCGAAATGTGACGGATCGCGGAAGCCCCAGCGCCGCGCGATCATCGCGATCGTCCGATGCTTCTGGTCCGGACGAGTCAGATCGCCGTGTACCCGCTCGAGACGCTGGCTGATGATTCCCTGCTCGAGACTGCACTCCGTGTTCGCGTAGATCTTGTAGAGCTGCCGGACCGACATGTTGTGCGCCTTGGCGATCTGTTCGGCGCCGAGACCGGGATCCGCCAGATTGCGCCGGATATAGGCGCGAATCCGGGACAGCAGGATGTCGGAGGGGACGACGGAGCCGTCGTCGGCGCACGCCGACAACAACAGTCCCCGGATCAGCTCGATGCTGGCGCAACCCGACAGGGCGGCCGCCGGGTCGGCGCTGAGCGCGTCCGCGTCGGCGGTCAGTTGGACGATGTGGTTGGCCACCAGCCGGTAGTGCGGGCTGTCCTGCACTCTGGCGGCGGCCCGACCGATCAGATCGGCGGGCAGGCCGAGCTGATCGAGCGGCACGTGCAGGCAGGTCGACGCCCCGTCGCCGCGCCGGCTGAAGTCGTAGGGCGCGTTCATATCCATGACGTGCAGATCGCCCGGTCGCACGACGCGACGGACGCCGGCCTGCTCGTACCGTCCGTCGCCCGCCTGCTGCACCGCGACCGCCAGCACCGGCGCGGGGGAGGCCCTGACCTGCTTGGGCGTGCGGATCAGGTGGATGCCCGAGGTGCTGGCGCGCACGATGCGCGCCTCGCCGAACCGCCACACGTCGAACGTGGCGTGCACACGCTCGTCCGGCCCGTCCAGCACCACATGGGACGGGACCGATGCCTCTTGTACCGCCGCGGCCACCGCGTCCGCTCGCTCGTGCGGCGCGATGGTGTCCGAATTGAACACGACCGTCATCACAGCCTCCGTCGCAAATGAGACAGATTCGGCAATCCTCGCATGGAACCTGCCGACCGGGCCGTGCATTCTGAGCCGAAGATCGTGCACGCAGAGTCGTTTCTCCGGCGGCCGCCCGTCATACGCTGTCGGTCGACCAAGATCGATCCCCGGTTCACCCGACATCCGTCCAGATCGAAGGGAACTGCCATGCCGACGATCACCACCACCGATGGCGTCGAGATCTACTACAAGGACTGGGGTGCCGGACGTCCGGTGGTGTTCAGCCACGGCTGGCCGCTGAACGGGGACGCCTGGGACAACCGGATGAACCTGGTGGCGAACAACGGCTATCGCGCCATCGCCCACGATCGGCGCGCGCACGGACGCTCGAGCGACGTGTGGGGCGGGCACGACATGGACCACTACGCCGACGACCTCGCCGCGGTGCTGAACGAGCTGGACATCAAGGACGCGATACTGGTCGGGCACTCGACCGGCGGCGGCGAGGTGACCAGGTATCTGTCCCGGCACGGCACATCGCGGGTGGTCAAGGCGGTGCTGGTCGGCGCGGTCCCGCCGTTGATGCTGAAGACCGCGAGCAATCCGGAAGGGACGCCGATCGAGGCGTTCGACGACATCCGCGCGGGCGTGGCCGCCGACCGCTCGCAGTTCTGGAAGGATCTGGCGATCCCGTTCTACGGCGCCAACCGCCCCGGATCGAAGGTCTCGCAAGGACTGCGCGACCACTTCTGGTTGATGGGCATGCAGGTGGGACTCAAGGGCGCGTTCGACTGCGTCAAGGCGTTCTCCGAGACCGATTTCACCGCCGAGCTGCCGAGCATCGAGATCCCGGTGCTGGTGGCGCACGGCGACGACGACCAGATCGTGCCGCTCGCCGCCGCGGGTGCCAAGACGGCGAAATTGCTGCCGAGGGCCGAGTTGAAGGTGTACCCCGGCGCTCCGCACGGCCTGTGCGGCGACTACGAGAAGGCGTTCGACGCCGATCTGCTGGACTTCCTGAGGAGCTGAGGAGCTGAGGAGCCGAGGAGCTGAGGAGCCGAGAGCCGATGCCGAACAAACGCTATCTGCGCCGTGCTGTGGCCGCGCTGGCCCTCCTGTTCGCCGCCACCACAGCGGCCGGGCCGGCGCAAGCGCAATCGCTGCCCACCGTCGTGCTCGTGCACGGCGCCTTCGCCGACACCACCAGCTGGGACGGTGTCGCCGCCGTGCTGCGCGAGCGCGGCTACCGCGTGGTGACGCCGGAGAACCCGCTGCGCGGGCCCGCCTACGACGCGGCCGCCGTGCAGCGCACGCTGGACACGATCAGCGGTCCCGTCGTGCTGGCGGGGCACTCCTACGGCGGCTTCGTGATCAGCAACGTGCACGATCCCAAGGTCGAATCGCTGGTGTACATCGCGGCTTTCGCGCCGGTGGAAGGCGAGGTGGCGCAGGCCGAACTCGACCCGATCCGTTTCCCGGGCAGCCAGCTGCTGCCGCCCGCGCTGCAGGTGAAGCTCGTCGACGACGTCACGGGTGTCGCCGGGAAGAACTTGGACGCGTATGTCGCACCCGCCAGCTTCCATGACGTCTTCGCCCAGGACGTCGGTCCGGAGACCGCGGCGGACATGATCGTCCATCAGCGCTCCATCGCCGTGAAGGCCAATCTCGAACCGTCCGGGCCGCCCGCGTGGTCCGGCACGCCGAGCTGGTATCTGGTCTCCGCCGACGACCGGGTCATCCCGCCGTCCTCGCAGCGCTTCATGGCCCAGCGCATGGCGGCTCGAACCGGTGAGATCGAGGCCTCGCACGCCTCGCTGGTCTCCCGGCCCGACGCCGTGGCCGCGGTGATCGACGCCGCCGTTCCGCGCTGAGCTTCGCACCGCTCCTTCGTCCCGTTGCAGGCGAGAGATCCGGTTACCGACAATTAGACTGGATCGACGGACGAACCGAGGTCGGCCCGCGATGTGCGGCCGGCCCGGGACGTCGGCGCCGGGTACGGCGTGACAGGAGACGAGAGCGAGGAGGTGCGGCCGATGTCGAGCACCGAGGATCGGCGCTTCGAGGTCCTGCGTGCCATCGTCGCGGACTATGTCGCGACCAAGGAGCCGATCGGGTCTAAGACGCTGGTCGAGCGGCACAACCTGGGTGTTTCCAGCGCGACGGTGCGCAACGACATGGCGGTGCTGGAGGCCGAGGGCTACATCACCCAGCCGCACACGAGTTCCGGCCGCATCCCCACCGACAAGGGCTACCGGCAGTTCGTGGACCGGATCTCCGAGGTGAAGCCGCTGTCGTCGGCGGAGCGCAGGGCGATCCTCCAGTTTTTGGAGTCCGGCGTCGACCTCGACGACGTGCTGCGCCGGGGCGTCCGCTTGCTCGCTCAGCTGACCAGGCAGGTCGCCGTCGTGCAGTACCCGACGGTGTCGGCGTCCACGGTGCGGCACATCGAGGTGGTGGCGCTCAATCCCGCCCGCCTGCTGCTGGTGGTGATCACCGACACCGGCCGGGTCGACCAGCGCCTGGTGGAGCTCGGCGCGCTGATCGATGACGAGGATCTGGCCGCGCTGCGCGGCATGCTCGGCGGCGCGATGGACGGCAAACGCCTGGCCGCGGCCTCCGCGGCGGTGGCCGAGCTGCCCGAGCACGCTCCGTTGCGGCTGCGCGACGTGCTGGTGCGGGTGTCCACGGTGCTGGTGGAGACCCTGGTGGAGCACCCAGAGGAGCGATTGGTGCTCGGCGGCACCGCCAACCTCACCCGCAACGCCGCCGACTTCGGTTTCCCCAGCTCGCTGCGTTCGGTTTTGGAGGCACTCGAGGAGCAGGTGATCGTGCTCAAGCTGCTCGCCGCGGCCCAGCAACCGGGGACGGTGACGGTGCGGATCGGGGAGGAGACGCAGGTCGAGCAGATGCGCGGCACGTCGGTGGTGTCGACCGGCTACGGCGCGGCGGGCGCCGTGCTCGGCGGTATGGGGGTGCTCGGGCCCACCCGGATGGACTACCCGGGCACGATCGCATCGGTGGCGGCCGTCGCCCGATACATCGGCGAGGTCCTCGCCGAGCGCTGACGCGACGACACCACTGATACGCTCGATCTTTCGGCCGGATAAAGTTGAGTGCACAAGACTAATGCTGTTGTCGGCGCCCTTCACGGCGGCGCGGGCACCGGCGGCACTGTCGAGAACGACCAAGGACTAGAGAACTCAAGTGGCACGGGACTACTACGGACTGCTCGGCGTCGCGAAGAACGCGACCGACCAGGAGATCAAGCGGGCATACCGCAAGCTGGCGCGTGAGCTCCACCCCGACGTCAACCCCGACGAGGCGGCGCAGGCCAAGTTCAAGGAAGTGTCGGCCGCCTACGAGGTGCTGTCGGATCCGGAGAAGCGGCGCATCGTCGACATGGGCGGCGACCCGCTGGAATCCGGCGGTGGCGGGGCCGGATTCAACGGCGCGGGCTTCGGCGGGCTCGGCGACGTGTTCGAGGCGTTCTTCGGCGGCATGAGCGGATCGGCCGGTGCGCGCAAGCCGCGCGGTCGCGTCCAGCCCGGCGCCGACTCGCTGATCCGCACCCGGCTCAGCCTGGCCGAATGCGCGGTCGGCGTGACCAAGCACCTGACCGTGGACACCGCGATCCTGTGCGACATCTGCCAGGGCTCCGGTACCAACGGCAAGTCCAAGCCGGTGCGCTGCGAAACCTGCGGCGGCGCGGGTGAGGTCCAGTCCGTGCAGCGGTCCTTCCTCGGCCAGGTGCTGACCTCGCGCCCGTGCCCCACCTGCCGCGGCGCGGGCGAGACCATCCCGGACCCGTGCCACAAATGCGGTGGCGACGGCCGGGTGCGGGCGCGCCGCGAGATCGCGGCCCCGATCCCCGCGGGCGTCGCGAACGGCATGCGGGTGCGGCTGGCCGCGCAGGGCGAGGTCGGCCCCGGCGGCGGTCACGCGGGCGACCTGTACGTCGAGATCGTGGAGCAGCCGCACGACGTGTTCGTCCGGGACGGGGACGATCTGCACTGCACCATCCGGGTGCCGATGGTGGACGCGGCGCTCGGCACCACCGTCGTGATCGACACCATCCTGGATGGCCCGACCGAGCTGAGCATTCCGGCGGGCACCCAGCCCGGCGAGATCTCGGTGCTGCGCGGGCACGGAATGCCGCGGCTGCGCTCGAGCGCGCGTGGCGACCTGCTGGCGCATCTGGACATCGTGATCCCGGCCAAGCTGGACAGCAAGCAGACCGAACTGTTGCGCAAGTACAAGGGACTGCGCGAGCGGGAGCGCGCCGAAGTGATGTCGGCGCAATCCGAGCACAACAGCGGCCTGTTCGCGCGGCTGCGCGCGTCCTTCAGCGGGCGCTAGGTGGCCGCGACGGTCTTCTACCTCGACGAGGTGCCCGAGCCGGGCGCGGTCGCGGTGCTCGACGGCCCGGAGGGCAGGCACGCCGCCACGGTGCGCCGCATCCGGGTCGGCGAGCCGATCACCCTCTCCGACGGGCGCGGGGTGCTGGCCGCATCGGAAGTCGTTGCCGCGCAACGCGACCGGCTCGAGCTCGCGGTGCGCGAGCGGGTGCTTGCGGCACCTCAGACGCCGCCGGTGACCGTGGTGCAGGCGCTGCCGAAATCCGATCGCTCGGAACTGGCGGTCGAGCTGATGACGGAGGCGGGCGCGGACGTCGTCGTTCCCTGGCAGGCCGCCCGCTGCGTCGCGAACTGGGAGGGCAAGGCGGCCAAGGGAGTCGAGAAGTGGCGGGCCGCGGCCCGCTCGGCCGCCAGGCAGTCCCGCCGGGCCTACATTCCGCAAGTCGCCGACCTGCACCGCACCCAGGAGTTGCTGGAACTGGTTCGCGCGGCGAAGGCCCGCGGCGGGCTCGTCGCGGCGCTGCACGAATCCGGCGCCGCCCGTTTCACCGAATTGCCCTTCGCCGAAGCCGCCGAAATAGTCCTCGTCGTGGGTCCGGAAGGTGGGCTGGACGACGCCGAGCTCACGGCGTTGGCCGAAGCGGGCGCGGACATCACCTTGCTCGGCCCGACGGTGCTACGTACATCCACCGCGGCAGCGGTCGCCCTTGGCGCGCTCGGCGCACTGACGCCGCGTTGGTGAGGTCCCGCGTCGACGGGGCTCTCTTCCGCACCGGTTCGTATCGCGAGCGGGTGCCCGCCGATCGGGCGATAGTTGGTCGATGCACTCGCATCCGAGGCGCGGTATCCGGTCAAACCTCGACGGGGGCAGTTTCCAGTGAGTCAGCGGTGCCGGCGCGAACCGTCGCCGCACCGCGATGCGCCCGATGCGATACCCACAGCAGCAGTGCCGCGATGACCATCAGCGATCCGATGCCGCAGACCAGCCCGAGCCACCCGGAGCGGGCGTAGGCGATGCCCGCTGTTCCGCCGACGAGCGCGCTGCCGAGGTAGTAGGCGAACAGATACAGCGACGACGCCGCGCCCCGGTTGCCCTCGGCCATCGCCCCCACCCACGCGCTCGCCGCGGTGTGTGCCCCGAAGAAGCCCGCGGTGAAGAGCAATACGCCGAGCAACACGGTGCCGAGGTGGTCGGGAATCGTCACCACGAGCCCGATCGCCATGACGGCCAGCGACATCGCGAGCACCCAGGACCGGCCGATCCGATCGGTCAGCCGGCCGGATGCCGCCGAGGCCGCCGTTCCGGCCAGATAGAGCACGAACACCAGCCCCACCAGTGCTTCCGGCAGCCGGAACGGCGCGCTGGTCAGCCGGTAGCCGAGATAGTTGTACATCGAGACGAACCCGCCCATCAGCACGAACGCCAGTCCGAACAGAGCGAGCAGTCCGCGGTGACGCAACTGGCTGCCGAGGTCGCCCAGGACCGTCCGGATTCCGGCGGGGCGAGGCACGAAGCCGCGCGAGGGCGGGAGCCAGCGGACGAACCACACGGTGCAAGCCGCGGCGGAGATCGAGGCAACGGCCTGCGCCCACCGCCAGGACGCCACGTCCAACGTGAACGCCGGGATCAACCGCCCGGCCAGCCCCCCGATGGTGGTACCCGCGACGTAGATGCCCATCGCGGCGCCCAGCCCGTCCCCGCCGATCTCCTCTGCCAGATAGGCCATCGCCACCGCGGGCACACCGGCCAGCGCGATGCCTTGTAGCGCGCGTCCGGCCAGCAGCAGATCCAGCGAAGGGCTCAGCGGCAGCAGCAGTCCGAGCACCGCCGACGCGACGGCGGAACCGATCATCACCTTGGTCCGGCCGATCCGCGACGAGAGCGCGCTCACCGGGATGATGGCCAGCGCGAGGAACCCGGTGGTGAGCGACACCGCCAGTGCCGCCCGCGCTGGCGTCGCGCCGAACGCGGCCGAGAGGCTCGGCAGCAGTGCCTGGGCGCTGTACATCGAGGCGAAGGTCGTCAGACCGGCCGCGAACAGCGCGATGGTGATCCTGCGTTCGTGGGCGACGTCCCTCGCCGCTTCGATCCGTGTCGTGGTCATCGGCTCCTCCTTTCGTCCAGCATCGCCAGGCGGTTTTCCGAAAGGAAATGAATAATGAGAAGTGAGTTCATTCCCTGAGCGCATATAGAGAGGTCGGGCAGTGCTGGGCGAGGATCTGGAGTGGTTCACGACACTCGCCGAACTCGAACGGGTCGGCGCCGCCGCGGAGCGGTTGCACCTCGCGCAGCCGACGTTGTCGCGCATGCTGGCCCGCTTGGAGCGCAGGGTGGGAGTCGAACTGTTCGACCGGCACGGGAAGCGGATCGTCCTGAACGAATACGGTCGCATCTACTACGAGCACGCCCGCCGCGCGCAATCCGAGCTGGACGCGGCGGAACAGGCCCTCGCGGATCGGGCCAACCCGGCCGGGGGCGTCGTGCGGCTGTCGTTCCAGCACTCTTTCGGCGGCTCGCTGGTGCCGCAGCTGATCAGCGGCTTCCGGCGCATCTCCGGCCGGATCGCGATCACGCTGTGGCAGGGAGCGGCAGCCGCGGTGACCGAGCGAGTGCTCGCGGGTGAAAGCGATCTCGGCATCGTCTCGCCGCGCCCGGCCGTCGCCGGCGTGGGCTGGCGGGCCGTGCTGCGACAGCCGCTGGTTCTCGCGGTGCCGCCGGAACACCGATTGGCCGGACGGCGGCAGGTCCGCCTCGCCGAGGTGGCCGACGCGGAGTTCGTCACCATGCACCACGGATTCGGGATGCGGCGCATCTTCGACGAACTGTGCGCCGCCGCGGACATCCGGCCGCGGATCGCGTTCGAGTCGAGCGATCTCGTCACGGTGGCCGGGCTGGTCTCGGCGGGGTTGGGAGTGGCGATCCTGCCGCGCGAAGATCCACTGTCCGCGGGCCCGCTGTCCGGCCCGGTGACGGTCCCGCTCGCGGACGCGGGCGCCGCGCGCGCGGTCGGGCTGATCTGGCCCGCCGCTACCACAGCACCGGACGCGGTGCGACGCTTTCGTGATTTCACCGAGGATTGGGCGCGGCGACGTGGGGGAATCTCGTGAGGAGCCGGTTTTGCCCACGGCTTATTCACTGGGCGGTGTCGGTGGGGCGGGTTAAACTTTCTCCATACAGCAGCAGTCGAGACCGGAAAGCAGGCTATAGCCACTTTTGAGAACACAAGGCGAGATCGGCGACCCCACCACCCCAGCGGCAGGCATCGGCGCCGGCGACAACGGTTCGGGTCCCGCAGCGCGCACCGTGCGCTCGAGCATCGAACTCGCTCCTGAATCCGTGTTCCCCTTCCTCGGTTCGGCCGACCAGAATCTTCGCGAACTGGAAACACTGCTCGACGCGGACATCCACGTCCGCGGGAATTCCGTGACCCTCACCGGCAAGGCGGCCGACGTCGCGCTCGCCGAGCGGGTCATCGAGCAACTCGTCGCGCTGACCGGCCGCAACCGCGTGGTGACGCCCGAGGCGGTGCGGCACACCGTTTCGATGCTCACCGAGGGCTCCAGCGAGTCCCCCGCGGAGGTGCTCAGCCTGGACATCCTGTCCCGGCGGGGCAAGACCATCCGGCCCAAGACGCTGAACCAGAAGCGCTACGTCGACGCGATCGACGCGAACACGATTGTGTTCGGCATCGGTCCCGCCGGTACCGGCAAGACCTATCTGGCGATGGCCAAGGCGGTCCAGGCGCTGCAGACCAAGCAGGTCAACCGGATCATCCTCACCCGCCCTGCGGTCGAGGCGGGCGAGCGGCTCGGCTTCCTGCCCGGCACGCTGAACGAGAAGATCGACCCGTACCTGCGCCCGCTCTACGACGCGCTGCACGACATGATGGACCCGGAGGCCATTCCGAAGCTGATGGCGGCCGGTGTCATCGAGGTCGCGCCGCTGGCCTACATGCGCGGACGCACGCTGAACGACTCCTTCATCATCCTCGACGAGGCGCAGAACACCACCGCCGAGCAGATGAAGATGTTCCTCACCCGCCTCGGGTTCGGCTCGAAGATCGTGGTGACCGGTGACGTGACGCAGGTCGATCTGCCGACCGGCGCCCGGTCCGGTCTGCGCGCCGCCAGCGAGATCCTCACCGAGATCGAGGACATCCACTTCGCGGAGCTGACCAGTAGCGACGTGGTTCGCCACCGGCTGGTCTCGGACATCGTCGACGCCTACGACCGCTTCGAGGCCCAGTCGCGTCCGCAGGTCGCCCCGCATTACGGCGGCAACCGAGCGCAGCGCCGCGCGGCGAGCCGGGCGGACCGGCGGTAACTCGTCTCGCCGGGCGGGGCTCCGCTCCGCCGACACGATCGACGGGATCGTAGGCTGTTCGGGTGAGCATCGAGATCGCCAACGAGTCGGGTATCGACGTGCCCGAAGAAGAGCTGGTCAGCGTCGCGCGGTTCGTGATCGCCCGGATGGACGTGCACCCCGCCGCGGAGCTGTCGATGGTGCTCGTCGATCTCGACACCATGGCCGACCTGCACATGCGCTGGATGGACCTACCCGGCCCGACCGACGTCATGTCCTTCCCCATGGACGAACTCGAGCCGGGCGGGCGGCCCGACAGCCCCGAACCAGGCCCCTCCATGCTCGGCGACATCGTGCTGTGCCCGGAGTTCGCCGCCGGTCAGGCGCGTAAGGCGGGGCACTCCCTCGATCACGAACTCGCTCTGCTCACCGTGCACGGCGTGCTGCACCTGCTCGGCTACGACCACGCCGAGCCGGATGAGGAGAAGGAGATGTTCGCGTTGCAGGCCCGGCTGCTCGAGGAGTGGTACGAGAGCCTGCGGGAGGCGCAGCGGCGCGCCGAACTGGCCGAACGCGACGCGCGGTTGCTGGGTAAGGCGGGCTTCACCACACCGGGTGAGTCGCTGGGTCCCGCGTGAATGCCCTGACCCTCGTCCTGCTCGCGGTCCTGCTCATCTCCGTGGGTGGGGTCTTCGCCGGGGTCGATTCCGCCCTGAACACGATCTCGCCCGCCCGCGTCGAGGACTTGGTGCGAGCCGACCGGCCCGGCGCCGTGCGGCTGAGCCGGGTCGTCGACGACCGGGCCCGCTACGTGAACCTCATGGTGCTGCTGCGCATCTTGTGCGAGATCGGTGCGACGGTGCTGCTGGCGGCGGGACTGATGACGGTCTGGGGCAGGAACTGGGCGCTGCTGATCACCGCGTTGGTGATGGTGCTGGTGTCCTACGTGGTGATCGGTGTCGGCCCGCGCACGCTGGGCAGGCAGCACGCGTATTCCATCGCCCTGGCCGCGGCCCTGCCCCTGCAGTTCATCGGCGCGCTGCTCGGCCCGATCAGCAGGTTGCTGATCCTCATCGGTAACGCGATCACCCCCGGTAAGGGTTTTCGTAACGGCCCCTTCGCTTCCGAGATCGAGCTGCGCGAAGTGGTCGAGATGGCCGGTGAGCGCGGAGTGGTGGCCGACGACGAACGGCGGATGATCCAGTCGGTCTTCGAACTCGGCGACACAGCGGCGCGTGCGGTGATGGTGCCGCGCACGGAGATGGTCTGGATCGAAGCGGACAAGACCGCGGCGCAGGCGATGTCGCTGGCGGTGCGTTCCGGGCATTCGCGGATCCCGGTGATCGGCGAGAACGTCGACGACATTCGCGGCGTGGTGTATCTGAAAGACCTCGTGCCGTTCGCCGAACGCAGCCGCAAGGTACGGGTGAGTGAGGTGATGCGTCCCGCGGTGTTCATGCCCGACTCCAAACCGCTGGACAGCCTGCTCGACGAGATGCAACGCAGGCGCAACCACATGGCGTTGCTGGTGGACGAGTACGGCGGCATCGCGGGTCTGGTGACCATCGAGGACGTGCTGGAGGAGATCGTCGGAGAGATCGCCGACGAGTACGACCTCGACGAGACCCCGCCCGTCGAGGATCTCGGCGACGGGCGCTACCGCGTGTCGGCCCGGCTGCCGGTGGAGGATCTCGGCGAGCTGTTCGGATTGGAGATCGAGGAGGAGGACGTCGACACCGTCGGCGGCCTGCTCGCGCACGAACTGGGCCGGGTGCCGCTGCCCGGTTCGAAGATCGAGGCGCACGGGTTGGTGCTGCGCGGTGAAGGCGGACCGGACGCGCGCGGCCGGATGCGGGTGAACACCGTGGTGGTACGCAAAGCGCGCGAGAAGGTCCCCGCGGGGAAGACCAACGGGGACAATCCCAATGGCAAGCGCAAGGCGAACGGATCGGAGCGGGATATCGCGGCCGATCGCGACGAGGACGGAGACACCGAATGACCGAACTGGACGC
This sequence comes from Nocardia sp. NPDC004260, assembly GCF_053603155.1. Classification (NCBI taxonomy): domain Bacteria; kingdom Bacillati; phylum Actinomycetota; class Actinomycetes; order Mycobacteriales; family Nocardiaceae; genus Nocardia; species Nocardia sp. NPDC004260. The sequence goes on from NZ_JBSGEZ010000072.1 coordinate 21,324, forward strand.
CGAGGACAACAAGTTGGTCGTGCTGGCCCGTGGTGCGCTCGGCCGCACCGGCGGGGCGAGTGGAGCCGCGATCCGCGATACCGACGGTCGCACCTACGCCGCGGGCGAGGTCACGCTGACCGCGCTGCGGTTGACGGCGCTGCAAGCCGCCGTGGCCGCGGCGTTGTCCAGCGGCGCGGAGGGCTTCGAGGCGGCCGTGGTGGTCGGCGGGCGGTTGTCCGACTTCGGTGTGACGGCGGTGCGGGAGGTTTCGGCGGAGGCGCGGATCATCTTCACCGATCGTGACGGCGCGGTGTTCGAGATCGTCGACGACTCCGCGGACGCGGCCGACGCGGTGAGCGCCGACTCCGGCGAGGTCCTCGGTGGCTGACGCGCGGGAAAAGGGCGAATTCCGCTCCGGGTTCGTCTGTTTCGTCGGTCGGCCGAACACCGGCAAGTCGACCTTGACCAACGCCCTGGTCGGCGCGAAGATCGCGATCACCTCGTCGCGCCCGCAGACCACCAGGCACACGATTCGCGGCATCGTGCACCGCGAGCACGCCCAGCTGATCCTGGTCGACACACCAGGCCTGCACCGCCCGCGCACCTTGCTCGGCCAGCGCCTCAACGACCTTGTGCGCGACACGTATTCGGAAGTCGACGTGATCGCGCTGTGCATCCCGGCCGACGAGAAGATCGGTCCGGGTGACCGCTGGATCGTGCAGCAGATCAAGCAGATGGCGCCGAAGACGACGCTGCTGGGCGTGGTCACCAAGATCGACAAGGTGAGCCGGGAGCAGATCGCCGAGCAATTGCTCGCCGTGGCCCAGTTGCTCGGTCCTGAGGCCGACGTGGTGCCGGTGTCGGCGGTCAAGGGTGAGCAGGTGGAAGTCCTCGTCGACGTCATCGCCTCGAAGATGCCGGAGGGCCCGGCTTTCTACCCCGACGGTGAGCTCACCGACGAGCCCGAGGAAACGTTGATGGCCGAGCTCATTCGCGAGGCCGCGCTCGAGGGTGTGCGCGACGAGTTGCCGCACTCGCTGGCCGTCGTCATCGAGGAGGTCCTGCCCTACGAGGAGCGCGAGGACATGCTCGACGTGCACGCCTTGCTCTACGTCGAGCGGCCCAGCCAGAAGGCCATTGTCATCGGCAAGGGCGGTTCCCGGTTGAAAGAGGTCGGCACCAACGCCCGCAAGCAGATCGAGCACATCCTCGGCACCCGGATCTACTTGAATTTGCACGTGAAGGTGGCCAAGGACTGGCAGCGCGACCCGAAACAGCTGGGCAAACTGGGTTTCTGACCGGTTCGGGCGTCGGCGGGCGTGTGTGGAAGTCCTGAGGGCGTCTTCGTTGGCGTGGGGCGTCCGGTCGGCTGCCGATGATTCCGTGTAATCCACCGCGATGTGTCGGCTGTGCTCGAGGCGAGTGCCGTGTCAGTGGTCGTGTCAGAACGGCGTCAGCTCGGTATCAGCCGGGCTCGCGACAGTAGTCACATGAACAGCACAGCAATCGCGACTTCCACCACCACCCTGTCCGACCAGGACAAGAGCACGCTGCGGACCGCCGCGTACGGCGCGTTGTCGCTGATGGCCGCCACCGGCATGCCGCACGCGGCCGCGACGAACGGCTCCATCGCCCTGACGTCGGCGACCGGCCTGGTCGGGCACGTGCTCGCCGGGAAGTCCAACGACATCCAGTGGAAGGCCAAGACCGTCGCCGAACTCGCCGACCAGGTACTGCCTGCCCTGACCGCGGCCGTGAACCTGCTCGAGCGGCACGATCCGGCCGAGGCCGACAACTTCCGCAGCACCGTCCGCATCGCCATCGACGCAGCCACCCAGCCCCACCACGGCGAGCCCGGCCCCGCCACGGCCGCGATGGCCCGCAAGATCATCGCGGCGCTCGATGCCGCCAGGGTGGCCGGTGCCGATAACGGAACGGTTGCCGCCGGGCCGGATCGCCCGGAACTCCAGAAGGCCCTCGATGAGATCGTCGCTTCTGGTTTCGCCGGAATCACGCTGCGCGTGCACGACGAGCGGGGCGAGTGGGTCGGCAGCGCCGGGGTGAGCAGGCTGGGCGAGACCGCGCAGCCGCCCACCGATGGGCACGTCCGGATCGGCAGCAATACAAAGACTTTCACCGCGACTCTGGTCCTGCAACTGGTGGCCGAAGGCAAGATCGGATTGGACGACCCGGCGGCCCGCTACCTGCCCGAGTTCGAACTCGATTCGCGGATCACGGTGCGGATGCTTTTGCAGCACACCAGCGGGGTGTTCAACTTCACCGGCGAGTACTACGAAGACGGGACCGTCGTGCCGGGGATCCCCGCCACCACCGCGGGCAAAGAGTGGGTGGACAATCGGTTCGAGACCTACCAGCCCGAAGAGTTGGTGCGGCTGGCGTTGTCCAAGCCCGCGCGGTTCGAGCCGGGCACGGGCTGGAGCTACTCCAACACCAACTACGTGCTGGCGAGGTTGCTGATCGAGAAGGTCACCGGCCGCCCGGTCGCCCAGGAGATGCAGCGGCTGATCTTCGGGCCGCTCGGGCTGTCGGGCACCGTAGCCCCGACCACTCAGACCGAGCTCCCCGAGCCGCACGCCCACGCCTACTACCGATACGAGGACGCCGGGCAGGAGAAGACGGTCGACGTCACCAGCCAGAACCCCTCCTGGATCTCCAGCGGCGGTGACATGATCTCGACCACCCAGGACCTGCGAACTTTCATCTCCGCGCTGATGAGCGGCAAGCTGCTGCCTGCCGAGTTGCTGGCCGAGATGTGCGCACCGCACCCGACAGGCATCCCGAACATGGGCTACGGCCTCGGTGTATTCGTGCAGGACACCGGCCTCGGCGGCACGGTCGTCACCCACAACGGCGGCGCCGCGGGTCACGCGGCGCTGATGTACAGCACACCCGACGGCAAGAAGACCCTGACCGCCACCCTGAACTACGTGGACGACGCCGCCCTGTCCCTGGCCGTGCCGTTCCAGCAAGCGACACAAAGGCTCGTCGACGAGGTGTTCTGCGGCGGCCAGGCCGATCCGGCCCAGCCGACGGACTGAACTGGTCACCACCACGGGGCGGGGCGGTGGCGGTGCCACTGGAGTTCGGATTCGAGTTGGGCGGCCACCGAGATGAGGAGGGGTTCGGAGTTTGCTGTGCCCATCAGCTGGGCGCCTACGGGGAGGCCGGTGTCGGTGAAGCCTGCGGGGACGTTGATGCTGGGCCAGCCGAGGACATTCCACGGCCAGGTGTAGGGGCAGGCCGCGGTGATGAGGTTGTTGGTGGCGTTGACGCCGATGCCGTCGATTTCCTCGGCGCGGGGCGGTGGGGTGGCGGTGGTCGGGGCGAGGACCACGTCGTAGTCGCGGAAGAAGTGGCCGATTCGCTTGTGCAGCAAGGGTTCCAGCTGCCGTGCCGTGTAGAGGGCGGGGCCGTCGAGCGCGCGACCGATTCGGGCGTTGGCGGTGGTGCGCGGATCGACTTCCAGACCGGGCATGCGGTCGTACACCCGCCGGACCCCGGCGAGTGAACGCGGGAGGAAGGAAGCGCCGACCAGGATGCCGTAGTGCAGGTCGGCCACGGTCACGGTGTGTCCGAGGGCGCGCAGTGTGTCGGCGGTGCGGCGCACCGATCGCTCGACCTCGGGATCCAGCGCGGTCCTGGTCGCGGTGAAGGGGATGCGCAGCGACAGGGCGATTCGCAGCTTTCCCGGATCCCGGCCGACGGCGTCCGACGCGGTGATCGGCTCCGGGGTGTGTAGATCTCCCTGATGCGGACCGGCCGCCGCATCCAGCAGTAGCGCCGCGTCGGCGACGGTACGCGCCAGCGGACCGTTCACGGTGAGCCCGTAGAACGCTTCGGCTTCCGGCCAGGTGGAGATTCGTCCGCGCTGCGGCTTGATGCCGACCAGGTTCGTCCAGGCCGCGGGGATGCGGATCGAGCCCGCGCCGTCGGAACCCAGAGCGGCGGGGACCAATCCGGCGGCGACGGCGGCCGAAGCTCCGCCGGAGGACCCGCCCGGCGTCCTGCCGCGGTCCCACGGATTGCGGGTGTGCCCGAACCACGCGGCACTGGTGAACGGCCACTGTCCGAGTTCACAGGTATTCGTCTTGCCGACGATCACCGCGCCCGCGGCACGCAGGCGCCGGACCGATTCCGCGTCTTCGGTCTTCGGTGCGAAGTCGCCGCCGCAGCCGAACGCGGTCGGCTCGCCCGCGACATCCGAGTCGTCCTTCACCGCGACGGGCACGCCCAGCAGCGGCAGTCGTTCTCCCGCGGCCAGCCGCCGGTCGGCGTCGGCGGCCTCCGCCAGGGCCCGCTCGCGGCGCACGATCCGGAAGGCATTGAGCGTGCCCTGCGCCGCGTCGATCCGGTCCAGTGCGCCGCCGACCGCCGCGGCCGAGGTGATCGCGCCGCCCGCGATCGCGGCCGCCAGTTCGGCCAGGCCCAGTTCCCGCGTGCCGGATACGTGGGCAGGATCGGACACCGTCATGTGCGCTCCGTCTCGTGGTGATCTACAGACGGTAGCCCCACATTGGTCAATCGTCCAGATTGCCCCGCGAACCCGCTCGGCTCCGATCGCGCGCCCGAGCGGCGATGTGCGTGACCGAGCCTACTGCTCGCCCGCGACTTCGGGGTGGCCGACCACAGATGGTGCGCCTCTCCAGCTCGGCCGGAATGTCAGAAGCCGCCGATGGGAAGACCGGCGGCAGCGGACACGTCACGGAATGTGCTTGCACTCACCGTAGGGCACGCCCTGGGTGAGGTCCGGCCGGCCGAACATCCGGCCGACCAGAGCGTTGAACGCCGCCACCGACAGCCGGTCCATGTCGTTGCAAAGGAAGTCGTTCTTGATGCCCGAGACATCCTTGGACTTCAGGGATTTCGCCCACTTCTGCGGCGTTCCCCCGCACCCGACATGCACCTGGTAGTCGCCGCCCTTGTCGAGCTTGAAGGAGTAGTCGACCTTGGAGTGGCCGCCGAGCCGGACCGGAAGCTTGGTCTGCGCCCATCCCGATTTCGACGTCTTGGCCTGAATCCAGACTCCTACCGGCGACGCGCTGTTGATGCAGCCGATCGTGCCGCTCACGGTGGTGGACGCCGCCGATGCGCTCGGCAGTCCGAGGGCGAGGAACGCCGTGGAAGCGGAGACCAGAACGGCTACGCGGAGGGTCTTGCGCATCATTCGAACCTTTCGATGGGGGAAACGGCGGACTCCGATCGCGCGGGGCGCGCCGCGACGACGACTTGTTCCGGCCGCAGCAGGCGTTCACCCATGAGGTATCCGTGCCGGACGACCTCCAGCACCGTGCCCGGCGATCGGCCGGAAGCCTCGGCGACGGCGACGGCCTCGTGAACGTCGGGATCGAAGTCGGCCGTGGCGGGCACGCGCCGGACGCCACGACGTTCGAGCAGTTCGTGCAGTTCGTCGACGATGCTGCCGAGCACGGCGTCGTCGTCGTCCAGTGCCGTCACGCGATCGACGAGTCTGAGCAGCTCGCGAAACAGCGGGGCCAGGAGTTGTTCGGCGAGTCCGCCGCGCGCGAGTGCGAGCTGCTCGTGCAGATCGTCCAACGCCCGATTCTTCGCCTTGTCCTCCAGCAACCTGCGCCGGAAGAGATCACGCAATTGCGCGATCTCCCCGGCCAGGGCGGCAAGCGGATCACCCGCGTCCGGAGCCGCACTCATATGCCGCGTTCAGCGATGTCGTATCGCTTCGAGTTGTGCTTCCAGACCGGCATCCGGTGGGTCAGCGTGTAGCCGGCGATGACGCCTGCGACGATCAGCAGGCCCACGCCCTTCGCCGGAATCAGCACCAGGCCGATCACCAGGGCCACCGCCCACGCGCCCGCACCGCTGTGGAACCACTTGGCCACGGCGGCTCGCTCGGCGAGTTCGATGTTCTCTTGCAGCGAGGCGCGCAGCGGCGCGTCGTCGAACCGGAGTTTCACTGCGCGGCCGGACATTTCGTGCGTGACGGCGATCTGGGCTTCGGAGGTGATGCAGTACGCCCCGCTGCGGAGTTCCGACCACATCCCCAGGTTGACCTGCTCCAGCGCGAGCGCGAGGTAGTACTGGAAGATCTGCTCGTTCGGATGGTGCCGGACCACGTCCTCCATCAGTTCCAGCGCCTTGTCGTTCTTGTGCTGCTGGAGGTAGACGTTGGCGATGGCGGTTCGGTAGAGCGGCTCGCCGGGCGCGAGACGCAGAGCCGTCTCGTATTCGCCGAGCGCTTCGTTCAGCGCTCCGGTGGCGAGAAAGGCTTCGGCATAGTCGAAGTGGTATTCCGGGCTGTCGGGCTTGAGGCCGATGGCCTCCCGGAATTCGAAGCCGGCGTCCTTGTAGTTGCCCATGACGAACGACGAGTTCGCCCGCACCGCCCACGCTTCGTGGTTCGCGCCGTTGACCGAGATCGCCTCGCGGGCACAGTAGTACGCGGACGGAGCGTTGCCGCGCTCGAAATACTCGCGTGCGAGGCTCAGCCAGTCCCGGCCGCCCTGCACCACGGGCGCGGGCTGATTACTCGCCGGACGACACTGCCTGGCCTGCTGGTCGAATTGCCGCCGCTGGTTCGGGTCGAGCAGCACACGCTCGGCCTGACCGAGGTGCCGTACCCGGGCTTCGGCCTGGGCGCGTTTGACGGGATCCGACTGTCCCGCGCGCTTGTTCCACATTCTGCGCTGTTCGCGGATGGCCGTCTTGATGGCATCCGCGTCGGCGGTCTCGGCGAGGCCGAGGATTTCGTAGTAGTTGACGAATTCTTCGGTTGTCGTGGTCATGCTTCCATTCACCTCGAGGTCTTCGTTCTTCGTGCGTGCGACGCGGATTTCGCCCTCGCTGAGGTTGGCGACGTTGTCGACCTCGAACGTGCCGAGCGATTTGTCCGCGGTGAGGTCGGTGATCTCGACCTGAATGGTCTGGTCTATGTCGTAGTGGAATGTGATCTGGACCGGAGCATTCGCCGCATAGGGCGGAATGGCGAAAAGCTGCCCGCCATCGGGCCACTTTCCTTCGGTGACGAACCGGACGTAGTCGAGATCCTCGTCGTCGCCCTGCGTGACGCAGATCCGCAGTTCGGTCTGGCCGTCGGCCACGGTGCCGAACACTTTGCTCGCCTTGGCTGGGATCTCGGTGTTGCGGGGGATCACGATGTTGTTCTTCGGTTCCCGGTTGTCGTTCAGGGCGACCGTGCCCAGTGCCTGCGAGGTGACATCGAGGACGACCGGCTTCGGCGCCGTGCTCGAGGACGTCTCCGCTTCGGCGCGGATCGCCGCGCCGAGCGCCACGAGTTCGTCGGGGTTGCCCGCCCGCAACGGCGGCTTGCCGGTCAGTTCCTCCAGCATCGCCGCCACCATGGGCATGCGCGTGGAGCCGCCGACGAGCAAGACGTGATCGAGATCGGCGAAGCTCAGGCCCAATTCCTCCACGAGGGAATGGGTCAGGTCGCGCGACTGGTTCAGCAGGTCGCTGGTGAGGTCCTCGAACGTTTCCCGCGTGACGGTGAGCGTGTGTGTGATGCCGTTGTGGCTGAGCACGACTCGCGTGGACCCGGCGGAGCTCAGGGTGCGTTTGGCGAGTTCTGCTTTCTCGCGCAGATCGGCTTGGGTCTCGAACGCGTCGTCGAGATCGCCGCCGCCTCGGACCATGTACTCCTCGTTGAGATGCCGCATGAGCCGGTTGTCCCATTCGAAGCCGCCCAGTTCGTGCAGCCCATCGGTGCCGAGCACGTCGAACACGCCGTCGCGGATCCGCATCACGGTGACGTCGAACGTGCCGCCGCCCAGGTCGTACACCATGACGGTGCCGCTGTGGCCGAGGTCGAGTCCGAAGGCCAACCCGGCCGCGGTCGGCTCGTTCACCACGCGCAGCACGTTGAGTCCGGCGATCGTTCCCGCGTCCCTGGTCGCCCGGCGGCGCGCGTCGTCGAAGAACGCCGGGACCGTGATCACCGCGTCGGTGACCTGCCCCTGCCCCAGGATCAATTCGGCGTCGTCTTTCAGCCGTTTGAGAATCATCGCCGAGACCTCCTCGGCCGAATAGGCGCGATCGTCGGAGGTGACGAATCGCCAGTCCGGATTGCCCATCTGCCGCTTGACGAACTGCACGACATCCAGCGGCGCGGTGGCCGCGGACCGTTTGGCCATCGAGCCGACGAGCACGCTGTCGGAGTCGAAGAAGACCACCGAAGGCGTGATCCGCTCGCCGTCCCGGTTGACCAGGATCTCCGGTTTCCCGCCGGCGCCGACGACGGCGACCGCTGAATACGTGGTACCGAGATCGATACCGACGGTGTGTGCCATTGATTGCCCTCCCGATGCATCTGGTGACGATGCACGCGAATCGATACTGCGAAAATTCGAGACCTGTACGATCTTCTCTGCGGGCCCCATCGGATACGCCGGGCGACGGGCGCCGGACGGTCGGTGAGAACGATCAGGGATTCGGTGCCTTCCATTCGTATTCGCACATCTGGCACTGGTATTTCTGCCACCCCTGACGATCCTTCTCGCCGATATCCATTCCGGTCTTCTTGCTGCACTGTGGACACACTTCAGCCATTGCTGGTCCTTCCGGTGGTGGGGAACGGTGCGACAGGCTCGGGTGGCGCACCGGATTGAAAGCATATAAGCCGCCGCAGGCGATTGATCAGCGAATTACGCGGTGATTTCCGACCCGTATTCCGGCCGGTGGGCCGATTTTTGCCGCTCTCGAGATGTGTCGCTGGAATATTGCTCGAGCGCTCGTTTTCCAGCAAGATCTTGCAGTGTCCGAGTCGTCCGCCGAGGAATCGAAAAGCTATCAGGTCGTCGACACGTCGGCGAGGGGTAGTCTTCGAGCGCCGGATCGCCGGCTGCGGCACTCGTCAACCGGCCGGGCGAGCAAGATCTTGCTGTGCGATACGCATTACGAAACCTACTGGTTCGATAGACATTTGAAGTCTTGCCGACCAGTGTCGGCAGCGATGAAGATCGCGCTATGGAACCGAACTTACGAGTGCTTGTCGCCTCGCCGTTGGGCGGAATCATCGCCCCTGTGCTGTCGCAGTACTTTCCGGGGTCGACCGTCGCGGTCGCCTCCGACGTCGACGAGGTGCGCGGTCGAATCGTGGGACGTTTCCGGTTCGATGTGGTCATCTCGGATCTGATCTGGAACAAACCCGAAATGGAGTACCGGTTCGACGGTTTGGATGTTCTCGACTTGCTTCGGGAAACCAAACGGCAGAGCGAGGTCCTGCTCGCGGCTCAAGGACACAGCATGGAGAGCGATCATCTCGACGAGGCGCGGCTGCGGGCGGACGAGATCGCCGAGTTCTACGACAAGTCCTCCGGCGTGCCCGCGCTGCTGGACGCCATTCAGCGCGCCGCGACCGGCCGCAGCGACCAGGTCGCGCTGCCACCGCAAGGGCCGCCCGCGTTGTGCGCGCTGTTCACCGAACAGCGTGGCGAGACGGCGGGCCGGCTGGCCGGTGCGATCGCGGCCAAGTCGGCGTGGGACTACAACTCTCTCGCCCAGGTCGCTCGTGTCGGTCTCAACACCGCCAACAAGGCGACCAATACTTATATCGGGCCGATCATCCTCGCTCGGAAGGAGTTGCCGGAGGGCACGCCGTTGACTCAGGGCGCGGTTTTTCGCTGGTGCGGTGAGCACGCGCACTACCTCATCAGCTGGTGCCGCCGAAATGGGCACGCCGATGTCCTCGGTCCGCGATTCACCTGACGGCACAGCCCGCTTTCGGCGCTCCCGGTCCGGCATCAGCGCCCTGCCCGTCCGCTCGGTGGCGCTACGGCGGCATTCGCCGCCGGGAACGACGTCGACGGCGTCGGCCCGATGGCGTCTCCGAGCGGTGCAGCGACGAGAAGTCGCATGAATCGGTTCCCCTCTCATGGTCCCCCCGGGTGGAAAGTTCTCTGTCGCGTCGGCGGTGCTGGAACAGGAATCAAGTATGGACCCCGGAGAGACGGTCACGGGGGGATCATCGATGTAGGATCTGGCACTCCGAAAAGCTCACCGGGTACGTAATAGCTTGGTCGACAGTTATTTTCACCGATGCTTGCCTCGGTATCGCCCTAGCTCGCAATATCTTGCTCGCAGGATCCGTGCGTATTCAGCGGGTGTGAAGCTTTTCAGCGGGAACCGATCTGGGTTCGTGCTGTGGCAGCGTGAACGGCGTCCGGTTCCGGCTGTCCTGCCTCCTCGAGGCCGGGGCAATTTCGTCGATCCGAGGTATCTGCCGAAGCGAAAATCACTCTGGCCCATCGCCATACGTTGGAGCTGGACCCGTACTGCGAGATCGCCGCCTTCCCCGGCGGTTACCGGCCGGAGTGCGCATCGGACTACTTGGCCGGTCCGGAAGGGGTCGCGCCGTTGAACGGCCGTGTCGCGATCTGACCGAAGTGGGCCGCACCCTGCCCGCATGGCCGCAACTGGCCACCGCGGTCACGCTTGCGGGAGCCTTGGCCGGTCTGGCCGCGCGGTTGATCGCCTGCGGCAGCGGATTGTCGTCGGGCCGGTACCGAGTAGATCTCGAGACGCTGTTGCCGCTTGCCGGTGCGCAGGGCCGCTGTAACGAATCGGGGGAGGGGGGGTTCCTGGCGATGTTCGAGCGGTCTTGACGCCTCCCATCGGCAAGATCTTGCTGGCACGTATCCATATCGGGCCGAATGAAACCCGGGTGCCGTGCCAGCCGGTCGGACCTGGTACGGCATCCGGATTCCGATCGCCTCGGCGGCGGGCGAATGCTTGGCTGGCGAGGTGCGATGCGCCGAGTGCCAGCATTCCAGCCGGGACGACCACCCGTTCTGCCGCAGATGTGGCGTGCGTTCACGCCGAGGGTACGACGCGGTGGCAGCGGAGGCGGTGGAGGAATTGCGGTCTTCCCTGAGCGATCTGCTCGATCGGATCAGCCGGTGTGACATCGATCTGGCGGAACGGCAGTTGGTCGAGGAGACGACTCGGCGGGCGGCGGCCGAGGCGGCGAAGGAACGACCGAATCGGATCGTGCTCACGGGGGTGCTCTACGCGGTCGGGGAGTCGGTGGCGGGCGTCGCCTCTCTGGCGACCGCGGTGACGGCGTCGAAGGACGCGGTCAAGGCGGTGTTCAGCTGATCCGCCGCGCACTGCGGTCTAGACATACATACGGTATGTATGTAACAGTGGTCGGGAACCGAGACCACTGGGAGGTCCATGGCAACCAGCACAGCACTCGGCCGCACCCACGATGTGGACCTGCCCGGCGGCCGTATCCGCTACCACGAGACGGGTGCGGGCGCCCCTGTCGTCTTCGTGCACGGCTTGCTCGTCAACGCGGACCTCTGGCGCAAGGTGGTGCCCGCTGTCGCAGCGGGCGGGTACCGCTGCCTGACGCCGGACTGGCCGCTCGGCTCGCACGAGATCCCGGTGCCGGACGCGGAACTGACTCCGGCCGGTGTCGCCGATCTCATCGCCGCGTTCCTCGAACGCCTCGACCTCACCGACGTCACCTTGGTCGCCAACGACACCGGCGGAGCGATCACGCAGGTGTTGCTGACCCGCGACCGCTCCCGCGTCGGCCGGGTGGTGCTCGCCTCGGTGGACAGCTACGAGGGCTTCCTACCGCAGCCGTTCACTACGCTGCCGCTGCTGGCCAGGATCCCCGGCTCGCTGCGCCCGCTGACCGAGTTGCTGCGCATCCGCGCGCTGCACCGGCTGCCGGTGGCCTTCGGCTGGGTCACCAAACGGCCGGTCCCGCCGGAGATCGTCGACTCCTACCTGCTGCCGAGCCGCGACTCCGCCGCGATCCGGAAAGATCTGCGGCGCTTTCTGAAATCGGCGCATCGCCGATACACCCTGGAAGCCGCCCGTCACTTCGCCGAGGTCGACATTCCGGTACTGCTGGCCTGGGCCCGGGAGGATCGGCTGTTCCCCGTGTCGTTCGCCGAACGCCTGGCTCGCGACCTGCCGGACGCGACGCTGAAGCTCATCGACGACTCCTACACCTTCCTGCCGGAAGATCAGCCCGAGTTGCTCGCCGAATCGATTCTGGAGTTCACTCGGCTGCATGCCACGCCGTAGCCAGGAAGACCGCTCCCGAGCGACCAGAGCCGCGCTCGAACAGGCGGGACGCCGCCTGTTCACCGAGCGCGGCTTCGCGGGCACCTCCGCCGAGGAGTTGGTCACCGAGGCCGGCGTCACCCGGGGCGCGCTGCACCACCACTACGGCGACAAGCGCGGACTGTTCCTCGCGGTGCTGGAGCAGATCGAGGCGGAGATCACCGAGGAGATCGAAAACGCCATCGCCGCCGTAGATTCCGACGATGTGATGGCCGGAATGGCGGCGGGTCTCGCGCTGTTCCTCGAGATCTGCCAGCGTCCGGCGATGCTGCGCATCGCCCTCACCGACGCCCCCGCCGTGCTCGGCTGGCAGGCCTGGCGCGAATTCGAATCCGCCCACGGCCTAGGCCTGATCACCGCGCAACTCGAGCGTGCCCGCGCCGCCGGGTTGATCGCCGACGCCCCCGTTCCCGTGCTGGCCCAGCTCGTCGTGAGCGTGGTCAGCGAGGCGTCCCTGATCGTCGCGCACGCCGAAGACCCCGACCTCGCCCGCGCCCAGACCCAGCAGTCGGTGCTGCTGCTGATCTCGGGGCTGCTGCGCGCCGACGGGTGAACGCGGCGGACAGCGTCGTACCGCGGTTCCGGCGGGAAGCGATGTCGCCTCTCTCGAAATCCGCGCGGAGGTCGTAACCGCCTCCCCCGTTCCGGGCAACCGGGGCCTTATCCTGCGCATGTGACAGAGCAACCAGTGCGCTCGGCACATCGGTTCCGACGGCGTGCGACGCCGCTGGCGGTGTGGCTCGTGCTGGCGGCGTGCGGTGCCGCGACCAGGCCGTTCAGCTGGCAGGCGACCGCGATGGTGGCGGTGGCGGCACTCGCGGGGACGGTGCTGGCGTTCCGCGTGCGAATCGAGCGGCCCCCGCCGACCGCCCGGCTCAGGCGCGGCGTGGCCGTGTGGTCGGCGCTGCTGGTCGCGGCGTCGGCATGGGAGGTATACGCCCTACTGCGGCAGCCCGCCCTGAACCGGCCGAGCCAGGAACACCCGACGCTGTCCACGCTGTTGGACCCGGCGCTCGAACAATGGCCGCTGCGATTCGCCGGATGGCTGTTGTGGCTGGCCGCCGGATGGCGGCTGGTATCGCGATGAGCGACCGAGCTGTCATCCTCCTCGGGTTCGGCCTGCTCCTCGCGGCCGTGCTCGTCGCGGTGGCGGTCACGCGGCTGCGCCGGGACCGGGTCGCGTCGTTGGGCGAGACGATCGGGTACCTGACCGGCTCACGGTTGACGAAAATCGCCGCCGTACTCGTGTGGGCCTGGCTCGGCTGGCACTTCTTGGCCCGATGACACGCGTGCATTGTGCTGAATCGTTCGCGGCCCGGCTCGCGTGTGCGCGGCCGTCGCGTAGATGACGGAGGAGTAGTCGACAGTCAGCCACGACGACCTGTGTGCACCGGGTTGTGGGCTGCGATGTCGACGCGCCCAGCGCACCTCGACCACGTCTTTCGAGCGAAGCGAGACCGAGCCTGTTCCGTTCGCGGCCCGGCTCGCGTGTGCGCGGCCGCCGCGTAGGCGACGAAGGAGCAAGCGGC
>NZ_JBSGEZ010000073.1:0-34879 GCF_053603155.1 Nocardia sp. NPDC004260
AACAACTCCACCATCACCGGATCGACCGCCGAGATCACCGCCACGCGAACACGATACCGACTGCCGCTCAACAACTTACGGGACAACCCTTAGCCGATCAGCCGCGTCGGCGTCCGTGTTGTGGAACTTGTCGGCAGACAAAGCCAGCAGAGCGGAGAACTGGTTGAATCGCGCCCGCAACACATCTTTGGCCGTCTTGCTTCTGCCATCGCTACTACTGAGGGCTGTTCCGACAGCGGAGCCCTTCAACTTGCCGGCGACGGGCTCAGCGCCCAGGTGCGGTGCCCGATCGATTCCGTCGGGCAACAGCGCCATAGACCCTGCCGCCGCGCGTAGCGTGTCCGGGTCTACTTCGAATGCCATACTTCCCCCCTTTGAATTCGCACTCGGGACGCCCGCGCATCGCCTGTAGATACCACTTCAGTCCGGGTCGGCCGAGGTCGATACAGCTTAACCGGCTGTCACCAGCCTCCCCAGACTTGCATCAGATGACCACGCCGCTCCCTTCGCCGAGATCGGCGCGGGTGTCGGGTCGGCCAGGCGCTACCGGACCAAGTCGGCGAAGCTGATGTCGCCGAGCACCACGTGCTCCAGGCGGACGAATCCGTCGCGGTGCAGTCGGTGCAGGCGGTATTCGGAGGCGTGGGCGTCGAGGCGGAATTCGCGTACCTCTTCGATGTCGAACTTGGTGTCGAGAACGACAACCAGGTAGAGCGGAATGCCTGCGCGCGCGTACTGAACCTTCTTATCCAACAGGTCTTCGGCGGCGGTGGACGGTGAAGACACCTCGACGATGATCAGTGCGTCAGCGGCTTCCGGCTTCGCTCCGCGCTCGGGCAAGCAGCGGTACACCGTCACATCCGGTCGGCGGAACGTGAACTTCGGTATCCGCCAGAGGACGACATCGATATCCGTCTCGACGCGGATGCACGGTTCGGTGCTCGGTAATTCCTCCATCGAGCCTGCCAAACGGCGTGCCACGCGATTGTGCTCAGGAACCGGAGACTCGCAGACGATCACGTGTCCGTGCACAACCTCGATTTCACGCGCGACACCCTCCGGCAGTTGGCGGTACTGCTCCTCGGTCATCTCGTGCGGCAAGTGGTCCGGTGACTGGATCGTCATGCCCGAAGCCTACCTAGTCAACCGTGGCGAAATCATGATCAAGGATGCGAGCGAGGGCACGGACTCGTAGGAGTCCGTGCCCTCGCTCAGTGTTCAGTTGGTGACGCGCAGAGCGTCAGCTCACCAGGAGCTCTTGTGCACGCCCGGCAGCTCGCCGCGGTGCGCCATCTCGCGCAGGCACACGCGGCAGAGGCCGAACTTGCGGTAGACCGCGTGGGGGCGGCCGCAGCGCTGGCAGCGGGTGTAGGCGCGGACAGCGAACTTCGGCTTGGCGTTGGCCTTGTTGACCAGTGCTTTCTTAGCCATGTGCTCAGTTCTCCTTGAACGGGAAGCCGAGGTGCTTGAGCAGGGCACGGCCTTCTTCGTTGTTGGTCGCGGTGGTCACCACGGTGATGTCCATACCACGCGGACGGTCGATCCGGTCCACGTCGATCTCGTGGAACATCGACTGCTCGCTCAGGCCGAACGTGTAGTTGCCGTTGCCGTCGAACTGCTTCGGCGACAGGCCGCGGAAGTCGCGGATACGCGGCAGCGCGATGGAGACAAGGCGGTCGAGGAACTCCCACATGCGGTCGCCGCGCAGGGTGACCTTCGCGCCGATCGGCATGCCCTCACGCAGCTTGAACTGCGCGATGGACTTGGTCGCCTTGCGGATCTGCGGCTTCTGACCGGTGATCAGGGCCAGGTCCTCGACGGCGCCGTTGATCAGCTTCGCGTCGCGGGCGGCGTCGCCGACACCCATGTTGACGACGACCTTCACCACGCCCGGGATCTGCATCACGTTGGCGTAGGAGAATTCCTTGTTCAGCGCGTCCTTGATCTCTTCGCGGTAGCGCTGCTTCAGCCGGGGCTGCACTTTTTCCGTCGTGGTCATGTCAGATGTCCTTCCCGTTCTTACGGGAGATCCGGACCCGCTTGCCGCTCTCCTCGTCGGTCCGGTAGCCGACGCGGGCCGGCTTGCCGTCGGAGTCGACGACCATCACGTTGGAGACGTGGATGGGGGCTTCCTGGGTCACGATGCCGCCCGAGGAGGCGCCGCGCTGGTTGGCGGAATTCGCGACGTGCTTCTTGATCCGGTTCACGCCCTCGACGAGGACCCGGTTCTCCTTCGGGTAGGCCTGGATGACCTTGCCCTTGGCGCCCTTGTCCTTGCCCGAGATGACGAGCACGGTGTCACCCTTGTGCACCTTCATGTCAGAGCACCTCCGGAGCCAGCGACACGATCTTCATGAACTTCTTGTCGCGCAGCTCGCGGCCCACCGGGCCGAAGATGCGGGTGCCGCGCGGGTCGTTGTCCGCCTTGATGAGCACGGCCGCGTTCTCGTCGAACTTGATGTAGGAACCATCCGGACGACGGCGCTCCTTGGTGGTGCGCACGACGACGGCCTTGACGACGTCACCCCGCTTCACGTTGCCGCCGGGGATGGCGTCCTTCACGGTAGCGACGATGATGTCGCCGATACCGGCATAGCGACGCGACGAACCGCCGAGAACGCGGATGCAAAGGATCTCCTTTGCGCCCGTGTTGTCGGCGACGCGCAGTCGCGACTCCTGCTGAATCACTTCAGCGTCCTCCTTGACCTGGACGTATGTGCACGCCGGATTGCCGACCCGACGGGCATGGTCGGTCGCCCTCCGGACGCGCGCCTGCCAGCGGTTTTCTCGGTTCGAGCCAGAAACGCGGAACCAACCACTGGGGGTTCACTGCCGGATTGCGGGCACAGCTCCCGCAGGCAACCGGTCTAGTGTATGGGAATCCGCAGGTCGTTCCCAAATCGGGGGTGGTCGTCGGCCCGCGCGACGACGCCCGTTCCCAATCCGGGCCGGACCGGCGCCGCGCCGGTAGCCTCGTGTCCTGCAAGGCTGCCTTCGTACACCAGCGGCACCGCCGCGTCGGGGAGAGGATTCTCGTGACATCTACCGGTCGGCCAGCGAAGCTGGATCGTCGTGCCTTCCTGATCGCCCTCGGAGCCGTCCCGGCCGCCGCCGCGCTGGTCGCCTGTTCGGACGACACCGAACCCGCGAGCAGGACGCTGACCGGCGTCGATCTCGGCGGAGCGGACGAGACGATACGGCCGCAGGACGACCTGTACCGGCACGTCAACGGGAAATGGCTGCGCGAGTACCAGCTGCCGCCGGACAAGGTCAGCTACGGCTCGGGCAGCGAGGCGGGCGAACGCACCGAGCAGCAGTTGCGCGAGATCATCGACGGTATCCGCGACCCGAAGCCCGGCTCGGAAGAACAGCAGATCAGGGATCTCTACGACGCCAGGGTGGACTGGGACGAGATCGAGCGGCTCGGCATGACGCCGCTGGCGCCGCTGTTCGCGAAGATCGATGGCGCCGCCACCAAGCCGGAGCTGGCCAAGGTGATGGCCGAGTTGCCGATCGGCGGGCTGATCGGGCTCGGCATCGGCGTCGACCGGAAGAATTCCAACGCCTACATCCCTTCGGTCGGCCAGTCCGGACTCGGGCTCGGGGAGCAGTACTACCGGAAACCTGAATACGCGGAGGTGCTCGGGCAGTACCGCACCTTCCTCGAGCGCGTCGCCGCGGGCGCGGGATGGGCCGACCCGGCCGGTGTCGCTCAGCGGGTGTTCGATCTGGAGAAGCGCATCGCCCCCGCGCACTGGGACAACGTACGCAACCGCGACACCGACGCGACCTACAACGTCTACAGCTGGACCGATATGACGGCGCTGGCCCCGGGCTTCGACTGGGATCCGTGGCTGGCGGGCAACACCGACCGCCCACGCGAGTTGTTCGCGACGATCGTGGTCAACCAGCCGTCCTTCATCACGGCAGCGGGTCAGCTGTGGGCCGAGGTGGACATCGCCACGTGGCGGGACTACTTGAAGTTGGCCGTGTTGCGGGAGTTCGCGCCCTATCTGCCGAAGGCCGTCAACGACGCGAATTTCGATTTCAAGGGCAGGATTCTCAACGGACAGGACGAGCGCCCCGAACGCTGGAAGTACGGCGTGAGCATCGTCGACGACAAGCTCGGCGAGCAGCTCGGGAAACTCTATGTGGCCAAGCATTTCCCGCCGGAAGCCAAGGATCGCGCCAAGGAGATGCTCGCCGACGTGGTCGCGGCCTACCGAGAGAACTTCACCAATTCGACCTGGATGTCGCCTGCCACCAGGGCGGCATCGCTGGCGAAGCTGGACAAGATCGATCCCAAGATCGGTTATCCGGACAAGTGGGTCGACTACTCGAAGCTGAAGATCACCAAAGGCAAGCTGATCGAGTCGTTGCTCGCCATCAACGAGTTCGAGGTCAAGCGGACGTTCGCGCGCCTTGGCACCCCCGTCGACAAGACCGAATGGGGGATGTCGCCGCAAACGGTGAACGCCTACTATTCCGCGACGTCCAACCAGATCGTCTTCCCGGCCGCCTACCTTCAGCCGCCCTTCTTCGACAAGGACGCTCTGCCCGCGGTCAATTTCGGTGCGGTCGGGTCCACCATCGGGCACGAGATCGGCCACGGCTTCGACGACCAGGGCTCCAAGTACGACGGCGACGGCAACCGCCGCGACTGGTGGACGCCAGAGGATCGGGCGGCGTTCGACGCCAAGGCCAAACAACTGGTCGACCAATACAACGCGCTCGTCCCGGAGGGGCTGGAGCCGAATCAGCACGTCAACGGCGAACTCACCTTGGGCGAGAACCTCGCCGATCTGCGCGGACTGCAGATCACGCTGGCCGCCTTCCGCATCGCCGAAAAGCGCCGCGGGATCGACAATCCCGACTACCGCACCATGTTCCTGTCCTGGGCCCGCAGCTGGCGTGAGAAGCAGACGAAAGAACTCACCGTCCGCTACCTCAGCACCGACACCCACTCCCCCAACGAATTCCGCTGCAACCAGGTCGTGCGCAATCTCGACGAGTTCTACAAGGCTTTCGAGCTGAAAGAAGGCGACAAGTTGTACATGCCGCCCGACCAGCGGGTGACATTCTGAGCGAAGCGAGGTTCGAGCCTGCCCGTCGCGGCGGGCTCGATCGCTATGCGGACCGGAGCAGACCGTCGATGAGCGCGGCGAGGCCCAGGTCATAGGTGTCCTGAGCGGCCAGGGACAGGTAGTCGGAACCGAGGGCAGCCAAGCGGGGGAAGCTGTCGGCGTCGAGGTCGGCGAAGACTTGTGCGCGGAAGGTGGGGCGGTCCTCCGCGGCTCTGCGAGCGGATCGGGCGCGCACGATGAGGTCGCCCGCGGTGTAATGCCAGATGACGCGGTACGCCTGGGCGGCGCGGTCCAGCGGTAGGCCTCCCGCGACGAATCCGTCCACGATGGATTCGCTGACCCAGAGCGCCGAGACGCCCAAAAGGTCGTCGGCGGTGAGGATTTCGACGATCCACGGCCGTGCGGCGAGCACGTCGTGCATGGCGCGCGCCGCGACGCGGACGCGCTCGCGCGGCTCCTCCGGCAGGTCCGGCCACGCCACCTGGTCGGCATACTCGTTGAGCAGTAGGCGCAGCAGGTCCTCCTTGTCCCGGACGTGGTGGTAGAGCGCCATCGGCGTGCAGCCGAGTTCGGTGGCGAGGCGGCGCATGGTCAGCTTCGCCACGCCCTCGGCGTCGATCACCGAGTTGGCCGCCGCGAGGATCTCCGCTCGGGAGATACGCGCAGGTCGACCGGTGCGTTGTGGCTGCGACGACGAACTCGGCATCCGTCCATCTTCGCCCATCCGCAGAACCGGGTGTGGACACGGGGCGACTCGCGGCGTTACTTTCTATACATGTATAAAAACTCTCGCGGGCGGCCCGGCGTCGCTCTGACGGCGGTGGCCGTCGCGCAGTTCATGGTCGCGTTGGACATGGCGGTGGTGAACGTGGCGCTGCCGGCCATCCGCGCCGATCTGGGCTTCGCGCCGGTCGATCTGGCCTGGGTGGTGCACGTCTACGCGCTGACTTTCGGCGGGTTCCTGCTGCTGGGTGGAAAGGCGTGCGACCTGTTCGGGCGGCGCAGGTTGTTCACCGGCGGGCTCGTGGCGTTCGGCATCGCCTCGCTGGTGGGCGGGTTCGCGCAGGAGCCATGGCAACTCGTCGCCGCGCGGGCCGTCCAGGGACTCGCGGCGGCGGCCGTGGCGCCCGCCGCCTTGGCCACATTGACCACAACATTTCCGGAAGGTCCCGCCCGGGTGCGAGCGCTCGGCGTGTGGAGCGCGGTGAACGCGGCGGGTGGCGCGATCGGCGTGCTGGTGGGCGGATTGCTGACCGAGTACGCCAACTGGCGCTGGGTGATGCTCGTCAACGTCCCGATCGTGGTGATCGCATTGGTCGCGGCGGTTGCCGGTGTGGCGGCCGATCGAGTGAGCGGGCGAGCGCGGATCGATGTGCCGGGCGCCGTCCTGGCCACCGGTGGAATAGGTTTGCTGGTGGTCGGCGTGGTGCGGACCGAACACCACGGTTGGTTCTCCGCCGCCACAGCCCTCACGCTCGGGGCGGGTGCGATCCTGCTCGCGGCTTTTCTCGCGGTCGAGGCGCGCACGTCGACACCATTGGTTCGGCTCGGACTGTTCGGCAACCGCTGGGTGGCCGGAGCGAACGTGTTCGTGCTCTTCGCGGCGGCGGGCCAATTCAGCGCGTTCTATCTGCTGTCGCTGTATCAGCAGCAGGTCCTGGGCATGAGCGCGGGCGCGGCCGGTGCGGCTTTCGTACCGTTCTCGCTCAGTGTCATCGTCGGGACGGTGGTGGCCACTCGCGTGAGCGGCCGCCGGTCCCCAAAAGCGGCACTCGTCATCGGCGGGGTGCTCACCACGGCGGGTATCGGCTGGTTCGCTTTCATCAGCGCCGACGGCAGCTTCCTCACCGACGTACTAGGTCCCTCGCTGTTGGGCGGCTTCGGCCTCGGACTGTGCCTGGCTCCCGTGGCCGCCGCCGCGAACATGGGCGTCGCGCCCCACGAAGCGGGAATGGCTTCCGGGGCCTTCAACAGCGCGCGGCAGCTCGGCGGGTGTGTCGGGGTGGCCGCACTCGCCACCGTCGCGGCGACGCGCACCGGAGACAGCGTCGCGCCCGCGGCGCTGAACGACGGTTACGCCCTCGCGCTGTGCTGCGCGGCGGGACTTTTCGCCGTGGCGAGCGTCGTCGCCGCGACTGTGCTGCCGAGGACGCATCGCACGATTTCCACGCCCAGAGGAGACAGGATGCGGCCGAAAGGCGAGATGACCGCCGCGTTTTCCGCCGCGCGCCCATGAAGACCAAGAAATGCCCGAAAAGTTTCATCCATTCCGACGAGAGGAAGCATCGTGAACCAGACCCCGATCGATTTGTTCGGCCGCGCCATCCATTTCGGCCACGACGGCCACGTAGCAGCCGGTGAACGCCGGATGAGCACCGGCGACGGCGACTGGCAGCTCGCCACGTTCCACGTCGAATCCGATGCCGATGTGCACGCCGACCACTGGGAAGTCCATCCCGGCAGCGACGAAGCGGTGTGCTGCCTGACCGGCGCGTTGCGTCTCTACCTGCGACCGGAGCACGCGGGCGACGACGAGACGATGGTGCGCCTCACCGCGGGCACCGCGTTCGTCGTCCCCCGCAACCGCTGGCACCGCATCGAACTCGACGAACCGTCCGACATCATGTCCGTCGGCCTGCGCCACGAGACCCGCCAGGAGCCCGTCACCGCACGGTGATCCGCCCCAACGGTGCTCGCGCACGGGTCGCGTGTGCGAGCACCGCGGGGGCTGATCTCCGGTCGTGCCCGCATGGTCCTCCGCCAAAACCACTTCCGGGACCACGGCGGTGAGGTCTCGCCACAGCGGCCGCAGTCGACGGCAGGCCCGGCCGGTCCGATCCCATCCCGCCCGCGCCAGCAGCGCCGTGACCACGGGAATCATGGTCAGCAGGGTTACGGCGGAGAACCGTATGCCGTCGCTCGGCGTGGGGCCAGCCCGGGCGCGAAACCGCCGCGGTGTCTCAGCGCACGGGCACCGCGGCGGACGCGTCCTCCGCGACCCGATCGGCTTCGGCGAGTTCGGCGGCCTCGTCGTAGACGTACTTCTCGCCGATGAACCACGACGCCACGGCCGCCAGGAGCATCATCACCGCCGCCGAGACGAACACCACGAGCAATCCGGAGTGGAACGGGCCGGTGAGCAGGTTCGGGAAGAACTCCTGGCCCGTCAGGGTTTCGGCGTTGACGCCGGGCTTGTCGAGTTCACCCGACGGTCCGAGCAGCTCCTGGATCGGGTTGTAGCCGAGGAACGCGGCGAACATGCTCGCCACCGGCGGCATGCCGGCGAGTTCGGCGGCGGCTCCGGTGGAGACGCCCTGTGCGCGCAGACCGGAGTCCAGCGCCGATGGCAGGCTCGCCGCCAGTCCGAGGACCATCAGGGAGAAGAAGATTCCCATGGACAGCGCGTTGCCGCCGTTGAAGAGGGTGCCGCGCATCCCGGAGGCCGCGCCGCGCTGGGCGGCGGGAACGCTGGACATGATGGCGGCGGTGTTCGGCGAGAAGAACAGCCCGCTGCCGATGCCGTTGAGCACGGTGATCAACGCGAACAGCCAGTAGTCGAAGTTCACCGGGATGACCAGCAGCAAGATGAAGGTCGCGCCGGTCAGCAACGCGCCTCCGGTGGTGAACAGCCGGGGCCCGTAGCGATCGGACAGCCAGCCCGAGATCGGGCCGGCGGCGAGGAAGCCGATGGTCAACGGCAGCAGGTAGATGCCCGCCCACAGCGGGGTGGACTCGAAGTCGTACCCGTGTAGCGGAAGCCAGATGCCCTGTAGCCAGATGATGAGCATGAACTGCATGCCGCCACGTCCGATCGAGACCATCAGATTGGCGAAGTTGCCGAGACCGAAGGCGCGGTGGCGGAACAGGCCCAGGTGGAACATCGGATCGGGGACCCTCGTCTCCACTACACAGAACGCAGCCAGCAGGAGAAGGCCGCCGAGTACAGCGGCCAGCACCCACGGGCTCGTCCAGCCGGTCGCGTGGCCGCCGTAGGGCTGGATGCCGTAGGTGATGCCGGTGAGCAGCGCCGTGAGTCCGAGACCGAAGGTGATGGTGCCCGCCCAGTCCAGTTTGCCCGAGGTCCGGATGCCGACCTCGTGCAGCGAACGATAGGACCAGACCGCGCCGAGAACGGCGATCGGGACACTGACCCAGAACACCGCCCGCCAATCCCATTCCGACAGCACGCCGCCGATGAGCAGGCCGAAGAACGAACCGGCCACCGCGGCGACCATGTTGATGCCGAGCGCGGTGCCGCGCTGGCTCGCGGGGAAGGCATCGGTGAGGATCGCCGAGGAGTTGGCCGTCAGCATCGCGCCGCCGACACCCTGGACGACGCGCCAGACGATGATCCACAACGCGCCCGCGCCCCCGTGCCACGGATCGAAGGACAGGGCGACCGCCGACAGCGCGAAGATGGTGAAGCCGAGGTTGTAAACCCGTACCCGGCCGAAGATGTCGCCGAGCCGCCCGAACATCACCACCAGCACGGCGGTGGCGAGCAGGTAACCCATCAGCATCCACAGCAGGTACCCGACATTGCCCGCCTCGAGTGGGTTGAGCCCGACGCCGCGGAAGATCGCGGGCAGCGAGATCAGCACGATCGAGGAATTGATCGCCGTGAGCAGGACACCCAGCGTGGTGTTGGTCAGGACGATCCACTTGTAGCGCGGATGGTCCCGGTCGTAGCGCAACCGGCGCCGGATGGTTCGGACATCACCCGGATCGACTTCGATGGATGGATTCGTCACGGACAGCCCCTCACCAGATAGTTACCACCGGAAACTATATAGTTAGCCGATGCAACCATCAAACGGAGCCACCTCCACCGAGCGCCGATACCACCTCGGAGCTACATAGGTTAGCCTTAGCTAGCTTACTGGAAGGGAAGGTGTGGCAGATGAACTCTGTTCGGACGCGCGGCCGTTGGTCGCGGGCGGCGCTGACGGTGCTGACGGGAGTCCTCGCCCTCGGCCTGGCCGCGTGCGGATCGGCGGAGGACGACTCGGCGTCCGGCGGCGAGCAGGTGACCATCCATCACGCCCGCGGCGAGACGACCGTCGAAGGCACTCCGAACAAGATCGTCGCCCTCGGCAACCAGTGGCTGGACGCCACGCTCGCGCTCGGCGTCGTGCCCGTCGGATACCTCGACAATGTCGCGATCGCCTCCAAGAGCACCCCGCCGTGGGAGCCGGAGAGCCTCGCATCGGCGAAGGCGCTCACCAGCACCGGGAACCTCGCCGAGCAGGTCGCCGCGCTGGAGCCGGACCTGATCCTGGTCGATCCGTTCATCGCCGACCAGAAGACCTACGACGAACTCTCCCGGGTCGCGCCCACGTTGCCCGCCCTGAGCAAAGCGGCGGTAGCACCCTGGCAGGACCAGATCACCACCCTCGGCAAGGTGCTGCACAAGCCGGACGAGGCCGGCAAGGTGATCGCGAAGGTGGATGACAAGGTCGCCGCGATCGCCGCCGCGAACCCCGGATTGAAGGGCAAGACGTTCGCCAGTACCTGGCTGGCCGGTCCGGCACAGCTCATGGTGTTGACCGACCCCGACGACGGATCGTCGAAGGTCTTCACCCAATTGGGTCTCGGCATTCCGACGAACCTCACCGACCTGCCCGCCAATCAGGGCAGGCTGGCCCTGTCCCCGGAGCGGGTCGACGAATTGACCGCCGACCTCTTGCTGGCCGGCTACGCCCCCGGCTTGGATGAGAAGTTCCGGCAGCTACCCGGCTACGCCGACCTGCCCGCGGTCGAGAAGGGCTCGGTCGTGTTCCTCACCACCCAGGAGATCAGCGCCGTGAACACGCCGACGGCGCTCTCGGTGCCGTACATCCTCGACAAGCTGGAACCCGCCTTCGCCGCCGCGGCGAAATAGGCGCCGCGTCAGTCGGTCCGGCCCGGCAAGCGGTCGGCCCGCGATCCCTTGCCCGCCACCGCATGTCCACAGCAGACCCGATTCGCTTTGCGGGACGGGTGGGCTCCACCAGACCGCGCCGCTGGTAGAGCGGAAGTCGAGA
Organism: Nocardia sp. NPDC004260; assembly: GCF_053603155.1. NCBI lineage: Bacteria > Bacillati > Actinomycetota > Actinomycetes > Mycobacteriales > Nocardiaceae > Nocardia > Nocardia sp. NPDC004260. The sequence goes on from NZ_JBSGEZ010000073.1 coordinate 11,108, forward strand.
TGATCGTCTCGGCGACGGACTAGGCCCGGCGCAGTCGGACCGGCATCGGCGCTGAGGAGCAACGCGGGCATACCTCGCCGCCCCTCATCGGAATCGATCCGGGGAGAGGCGGCCGCACGTTGTGGACAACCGCGACCCGTTCACGTCTGCGCGAGGATCTCCTCGTCCGTCATCGCGGCGACCTCGAGGTAGAGCCGGGCCACCGCGGACAACCTGCCCTCCGCGCCGTGCCGGGTCTCGCGCTCCCGCAGGCACTCGGCGAGCCGGGCGACGGTGCGTGCGGCGAACAGGTCCGCGACCAGCGCGTGCTCGGCTTGCAACCACTCGCGGACGCGGGCGATGACAGTCGTGGCGAGCACGGAATCGCCGCCGCGGCCGAAGAAGTCGTCGTGCACGCCGATCGCATCGATGCCGAGGACGGTCGCGACGATGTCGGCGAGCGCGGCCTCCACGTCGTCGCGTGGGGCGGTCTCCCGGTCCTCCTCCACCCCTGGCTCGAGCAGGGCGACCACGGCGCGGCGGTCCAATTTCCCATTGGCGGTCAACGGCATCTGCTCGAGGAGCTCGATCCGAACGGGGATCATGTAACCGGGCAACAGGTCCGCGAGCGCCGTGGCGATGTCGCCGATCTCGTCCAGGTCACCCGCGACGGCGGCGACCAGCTTGGGTGCGCCCGCACCGACGACCGCCGCGACGGCGTGCCGGACGCCGGGCACCGTGCGCAACGCGGTCTCGACCTCGCCGAGTTCGACCCGGTATCCGCGGATCTGGACCTGATGGTCGGCACGGCCGAGGAATTCGATCGTGCCGTCGGGCCAGTACCTGGCCATATCGCCGGTCTTGTACCAGCGGATGCCGTCGTGTTCGACGAAGCGTTCCGCGGTGCGCTCCGGGTCGTTGCGGTAGCCCGCGGCGACACCGACGCCGCCGACCCACAGTTCACCCGGCACCCAGTCCGGGCAGTCGCGGCCGGCGGGAGACACGACGCGGCATCGGACGTTGCGCAACGGAACGCCGAACGGCACGGTCGCCCAGTGTGCGGGCGGCTCACCCGTCACCTCGCAGATGGTGGTGTGAATGGAGGTCTCGGTCGCGCCGCCGAGCCCGGCGAATCGGCAACCCGGCGCCTGCGCCGACAGCCTGCGAGCGAGATCGGCGCCGACCCAGTCCCCGCCGAGGATGGCCGCGCGCAGCGAATCGCCCAACTGATCACCGCCGATCTCCAAGATCATGTCCAGCATGCTCGGCACGCAGTTGAGAATCGAGACCCGATGCGTGCGCAGCAGTTCCACCCAGCTGGACGGGTCGGCGCGCTGCTCCGGATCGACGGTCACGACCGCGCCGCCCACCGCGAACAAGCCGAAGATGTCGTAGACCGAGAGGTCGAATTCCAGCGCGGACAGGCCCAGCGAGCGGTCGGCGCCGCCGACGCCGAACCACTCGTTCAACGCGTCGATGGTGTTCATCGCGCCGCGGTGTGGGATCTCGACGCCCTTGGGCACGCCGGTCGACCCGGAGGTGAACAGCACGTAGGCGATATCGCCGGTGTCCGGGTAGACGGGGGCCGCGAGCGGCTCCGCATAGGCACTGGCCGCGTCGATGGACAGGCACGTGATCGGTGCGCCCAGGTCCGCGCCCTCGACCGTCAGCGCCGCGTGGACACCGCCGGTGCGGAGGATCTCCGCCCGGCGGCCGGCAGGCTGATCGAATCCGATGGGCACGTAGGTCGCCCCGGCGGCGAGCACACCGAGCACGGCGGTGACCTGGGCCTGCCCCTTCGGCAGCGCGACGGCGACCGCGTCGCCCGGCTCCACGCCCTCGGCGCGCAAGGCCCCCGCCACCGCCAGCGCGCGAGCGGCCAACTCTCCGTAGCTCCAGGCGCCTTGGTCGTCGCCCAGGCCCCAGACCACCGCGGGCGCTTCGGGATTCGCCGCCGCGTTGTCGAAGAACCCCTGGTGCAGGGACCGCCCGCCGACCGGGCCGTCGGTGGCGTTGACCGCGGCGCGCACCGCGGCCTGGTCGACCGGCAGCCGCACGGCGGCCTCCGCGTCCCACCCTGCCGCCCCGTCACCGAGCCGCCCGATCGCCGCGCGGTACCAGGCGAACATGGCGTCGATCATGCCCTCGGGGAAGGCCGACGCGCGCACGTCCCAGTTCAACAACAGCCCGCCGCGGACCTCGGTGACCTGCGCGTCGAGCAGTACCTGCGGGCCCTGCGAGATGATCCACACGGGCTCACCGAAGGTCTCGGTGACCGTGTCTGCGAACAGCTCGCCCAAGTTCAGCGCGCTGGTGTAGACGACCGGGGCCAGCACGGGTTCACCGCGATGCCTACCCAGATCCCGCAGCACTTCGAGGCCGGAATACGCGGTATGCGCGCCGCTTTCGTGCATGCCGCGCTGCAACGTGCGGGCGCGCTCGGTGACCGACATGCTGTCGGTGACGTCCACCTCCAGCATGATCGAGGACGTGAAGTCGCCGATCACCCGATCGATGTCGGGGTGCACCGGGTCCCGGTGGAACAGCGGCACGTTCAGCAGGAATCGGCTCTGCGCCGACCAACCGCCGATGGTCTCGGCGAATACCGCGGCCAGCGCCATGGCCGGAGTGATGCCGCGCTCGTGTGCGGCGGCGAGCAACCGCTGCTTGGCTTCCGGCGCCAGCCAGTGGTCGTAGCGCACGGTGCGATTCGGGTCGGTGCGCTCACTTACCGGCACGGTGGGAAGTTCCGGCGCGCCAGGCAATTCCGGCAGCCGCTCCTGCCACCACTGCCGGTCGCGCTCGCGAGCCGTGCCGTCCCCCTGGGGCTCGGTGCGGTGCCGGCGATAGGTGTAGCCGGGGACCGGCACGGCCCTCCCGTGGTACAGATCGGCCAGATCGGCGATCAGGACCCGGTAGCTCATGGCGTCGCCCGCGAGCATGTCGACATCCAGGTGCAGTCGACTGCGGTCCGCGTCGCGCAAGGTGAGCGTGACATCGATGACCTGACCGTCTTCGATGGCCAGACGCTGGTGGGTCTTGCGGTCACGCAGCTCGGCGAGCGCGGCATCGGCCGCCTCGGGCGACCGATCACGTAGGTCGACGACCTCGAACACCGGCCTCCCGGGTGCGGTCATGGTCTGCTGGGTGCCATCCGGCAGGAACCTGGTGCGCAGCATGGGATGGGCGGCGACCAGATCGGCCACCGCGCGCTCCAGCCGCTCCGGATCGATACGACCGCCGTCGAATTCGATGTACAGGTGCGCCGCGACGCCGCCGAGCTCTTGTTCGTCGGAGCGGCCGATCCAGTACGCGTGCTGCATGGTGGCCAAGGGGAAGGGCGCCGCCTCGTCGTGCGCGGTCGCCACCGGCACGACAGTCACCGAATCTGCCGCCCGCCCGGCCTCGCTCGCACCGAGCAGGCCGTGCCAGGCAGCCACCGTGGGGCTGGCCGCCAGCTGAGCGAAGTTGATGTCGGCGCCGCGTTTGCGCCAGCCGCCCGCGAGCTTCATAGTGCGAATCGAGTCCAGCCCCAGTTGGATGAGGTCGTCGTGATCGGCGATCTCCGTGGCGGCGAGCCCCAGTTGGTCGGCCACCGCGGACCGGATCTCCTCCCGGCCGATGTCCACCGTTCCTTCCGCCCGACGCTGTGTCGACTCCATCGCGCTGCCACTCCTTGTCTGCCGCCGAAACCTGCGGTCTGGACTGCTGGGGCACAGCTTAGTCGACCCTAAATAGGTTTGCCTAACCTACATCGGCGCGTGCTTTCGGCCATTCCCGCGCCAATTCGAGCAATTGCCGCAAGCCGTTGGCACGATCGCGACCACCGGTCGCCACGGCGGCGAACGGGGCGGTCGGTGTGACCGGACGCAGCCCGGCGGCTCGGGACCGGATGGCGAGGGCGATCTGCCGGGCATAATCGCCGACGCCATGAACCGCGTCGGCGGCCTCCCGCCCCGGCGCGGGCGACGGCATATACGGCTTCAAATGCAAAAGCGCGTCTTGGATCTCCACCGTCATCCGATAGAGCCGGGACGCCGCGCCGCCGTCTCCGTCGTCGGACCGGCCCAACACGACTTCCGGGACGGCGGCGGTCAGGTCACACCACAGCGGACGCAGACGGCGGCAGCGCCGACCGGCCTTATCCAGCCCCGCGCGCGTCAGCACAGCGGTGAAAAGCGGTATCGCCGTGAGCGTCGCGATGATCAATACACAGAAGAAGGACGAGTTCGCCAGCACGTTCCCCGGATGGCTCGGCGGGACGCCGAAGAGCGCGCGGACCACGGTGACCACTGCCGCCGCGGCCCAGTAGACCGCGAGGAACAGCAGCGCCGAATACGTCAGCTTCTCCTTCGTCATCCGCGCGGCGGTGCGCAACTCTCGGAGACTGGCCTGGGCGACCAGATATCCGCTGGCCACCATGGGCAACTCCGACAACGTCCACACGATCTCGTCCAAACCGACGTGCAGCACGTTCCCTGCCACGGGCGAAAAGATCAGTGTCGAAATCGCACTCACGGCGGCGACGGTGGCGTAGATCTTCTGCCGTCGCAGCATGACCTCGGGATCAGCACCCGACGCCAGTTGCGCGAGCACCAGGACGACGGCGGTGGTCATCAGTCCGCAGCACAGGAACAGTCGCTGCCCGAGTTGCGCGGACCCCGCCGCCGCGGCAGCGACATAGAGCGCCAGACCGCACAGATTCCACGCCCACGCATGGTTGATCATGCGATCGGTGACACTGTCCGCGACCAGGAACCACCGGCCGAGCGTGATCGCCGCGATAGTCAGAATGACCGGGAACATGATCCAAACAGACACCGAATCCATCGAGGCGCAACCCTAATCGTCGCTGCCCTCAGGTCCAATGGCAGTGCGCCGGTCGCGGTGTGCGACCGTGACCGGCGCACCCGAATCAGCGCTGCGCGGACCAGGATTCGCGCAGCATGGCCAACGCGTCACCGGACAGGCCCGAGGCCGACATCGGCTCGTACCGGTGCTCCTCCGGCGCAGGCGTGCCCGCCGCCTGATCGGCGGCCGCGTCGACGGCCGCCGCCAGTTCGTGCAGCGTGAAGTGCTCGAAGATCAGCTGCGGGGTGAGCGCCAGGCCCGCCTCGCCCGCTCGCGCGGCCCACTGGATCGCGATGACGCTGTCTCCGCCGAGCGCGAAGAATCCGTCCGTGCGGTCCACGTCGGTGATCTCCAGTAATTCCTCCAACAGCGCCGCCAGAGCGCGCTCGGTCTCGGTCCGCGGCGGGCCCGCCTCGGCCTCGCCGACCGTGGCCTCGGACGCCGCGTGGCGCACAACGGTACGCGCGGTGTCCCAGCCCCGCGGCGCGAGGTTCGATTCCCGCACCGCGGTATCGGGTTTCGTGGCGAACGCGGTCAAGATCCGCACCAGCGTGTCGGCGAATTCCTCGCCGGAGGACGGGTCGTAGAGCTCCGAGTTGACCACCACCCGCACCAGCAACTCGCCACCGGGCTCCACCAGGAAGTCCAGGTGGAAGTCCATGAACGCGGCGTCGTACTGCGGTGTGAGGGGGGTGAGGGTGGTCTCGGCGGTGAAGCCGACGGTCGGCGCGGTGTGGCCGAACTGCATGATCACCTGGAACAGCGGATTGCGGCCGAGCACCCGGGGCGGGTTGAGCGTTTCCACGATCCGCTCGAACGGCACGTCCTGGTGTCCGAGAGCGCCGAGCGCCGATTCGCGCACCCGCTGGAGCACGATTCGCGGCGACGGGTCGCCCGAAAGATCGTTGCGCAGCACCATCATGTCGGCGAACAGGCCGATCAGCCGGTCCACCGACGGCCAGGGCCGGTTGGCGACCGTCGCGCCGATCGGCACGTCGTCACCGCCGCCGAGGGTGTGCACCAGCACCGCTGCCGCTGCCTGGCACAGCATGAACTCGGTCGCGCCGGTCGTCTCCGCCAGCGATCGCAGTGCCTGCCATGTTTCGGCCGCGACGATGCGGGTCGCGCTGACACCGGCATAGCCCAGCCGCGCGGGACGCGGGCGGTCGTGGCCGACCGCGATCTCCACCGGCAGGCCCACCAAGGCCGCGCGCCAGTAGTCGAGTTGCGCTTTGCCGTATTCGCTCAGGTCGCCGCGGCCGGGGGCGTGGTCGAAGGTATCGCGTTGCCACACCGCGAAGTCGGCGAAGTGCAGCGCCGGTTCCGGCCAGGACGGAGCCGTGCCGCTCACCCGCGCGCGGTAGGCGACGGTGAGGTCCTCGAGGAAGACCCGGCACGATTCCCGGTCGGTGACCATGTGATGGGTCAGCACCGACAGCACGTGGGTCCGCTCGTCCAGCACGAACAGGCGCAAGCGGAGCAGCGACTCCCCGGCCAGGTCGAACACATGGTTCGCCTCGGCCGCCAGCGCCTCGTCCAGGCGAGCGCCGTCGAGCGCGGTGCGCGGCAACTCGACCGGTCCCGCCGGGGCCACCCGCTGGTACGGCGTGCCCTCGTGCTCCGGGAAGCTGGTGCGCAACGACTCGTGGCGGGCGATGACGTCGCCGAGCGCCGCGGTGAGCGAGGCGATGTCGAGCTCGCCGTCGAAGCGGATGGCGAACCGGAAGTTCTCCCACCCGAACGGGCCTTCCAGCTTGCGCCGCAGCCACAGCGCCCGCTGCGAGTACGACAGCGGAATACGTTCGGGGCGTGGTCGTTTCGTCGGCATCGCGGCGTTGTCCCCGGAGGGCAGGCCGGAGGGAACGACCTCGTCGAGATTCTCGCCGAACCGATCGTGGTACCGGGCCACCAGATGCGCGGCGAGCCCGGCGACCGTCGGGGTGTCGAACGCCGCGCGCACGTCGATGTCGATCCCGAAGGTGTCGCGCACCAGGGCGACCAGCCGGGCCGCGAGCAGGGAGTGGCCGCCGAGTTCGAAGAACGAGTCGTCGGCGCCCACTCGCTCGGTGTCGAACAGCTCGCCGTACAGCGCGGCGAGCCGGATCTCGGTGGGCGATTCGGGCGCCCGATACGTGCGTGTCCGCGTCAGCTCCGGCTCCGGCAGCGCGCGGCGATCGAGCTTGCCGTGGGCGCTCAACGGCACTTCATCGATCACGGCGAAGGCCGCGGGGACCATGTGCTCGGGCAGCGTCGTCGCGACCGTCGCGCGCACCTGCTGGAGGTCGATCTCGCTTCCCGGCGCGGGCACCAGGTACGCGGCCAGGATCGGGCCGAGCCGCTCGTGCTCGGTGACGATCGCGACGCACTGCGCGACGCCGGGGTGATCGGCCACCGCAGCCTCCACCTCACCGAGTTCGATGCGGAACCCGCGCACCTTCACCTGTTCGTCGGCGCGGCCGACGAATTCGATCTCGCCGTCGGCGGTGCGCCGGGCGAGATCGCCGGTGCGGTACAGCCTTCCGCCGGGTAGGAAGGGGTCGGCGACGAACCGCTCCGCGGTCAGGGCGGGCCGATCCAGGTAACCGCGCGCGAGCTGGCGTCCGCCCAGGTAGATCTCGCCGATCACGCCCGGCGGGACCAGCCGCAGCGAGTCGTCGAGCAAGTAGACGTAGACGTTGCGGTTCGGGAATCCGATCGGCACGATCCTGGTGCCCTGCGGCCCGTCGACCGGCATGGACGTCGAGCACACCACCGCTTCCGTCGGCCCGTAGTGGTTGCGCAGGTCGGCGTCGAATTGCGCGGCGAACCGGTCGGCGATCTCACCGGGCAGCGCCTCGCCGCCGACCGGCACGTGCCGCAACGCCCGCCAGTCGTTCGCCTCGGGAAGCATGAGGAAAGTGGCCAGCAGCGAGGGCACCATGTGCAGCACGGTGATCCCGTGGCGGGCGATCAGCTCGGCGACGTACGGAATATCGCGGTAGGCGTTCGGTTTCGGGACGACGATGCTCGCGCCCGCGATCAGCGGCAGGAAGATGTCGGCCAGCGACGCGTCGAAGCTCACCGAGGTGGCCTGCAACACCCGCTCCGGGACGCTGGCGTCCCAGTCGGCGGCGAAGTTCACCAGGTGATCGGCGATCGCGTCGTGCGGCACGGGCACGCCCTTGGGCTGTCCGGTGGAGCCCGAGGTGTAGATCACGTAGGCGATGTTCGACGGGCGCAGCGGCGACTCGCGTTCGGCGTCGGTGGGATTCGTGTCCGGCCCGTCGACCGCCTCGGTCATCGCCGCCGCGATCGCTTCGGCGTCGAACGACAGCGCCGGACGCGCGTCCGACAGCAGATAGTCGATGCGGTCCGGTGGATAGGCCGGATCGATCGGCAGGTACGCGCCGCCCGACTTGAGCACCGCGAGGCTCGCGATGATGAATTCGATGGAGTTCGCCATGCGCAGCGCGACGAGCTGCTCGGCGCCGACGCCGCGCCGGATCAGCCAGTGCGCCAGGCGATTCGCCCGCCGATTCAACTCGCCGTAGGTGAGTTCGGCTTCGTCGGATACCACCGCGACGCGATCGGGGGTCGCCGCGGCCTGCCGCTGGACCAGCTCGACCAGCGTTGTCGCGGGCGCGTCGACGAGCGGACCGTGCGATGCCGCGACGATGTCCGCGCGGTCGGCGGCGCCGAGCATATCGATCGCGCGGACCGGCTGCCGTGGATCGCGCACCGCGTCGGTGAGCAATGCCAGATAGTGGCGCAGCAATTGCGCCACTACCGACCGGTCCAGCTCGTCGACGAGGTAGGTGGCCTCCACGCGCGCGCCCGCGTCGTCCAGGACGACCATCAGTCCCAGCGGCTCCTGCGCGACCGTGCTTCCCCACGGCAGCTCGGTGGAGCGGACCCCGGCGAGATCGAACCCGTTCGCCCCGCCGCGCACGCTGAAGCTCAGCTGCACGAGCTGGGCCAGGCCGTCGCTGCCCGCGATCCGGTCCGAGCTCACCTCGCGGACGACCCGCTCGACGCCGATCCCTTGATGCGCGAACGCGTCGCGGGCGGCGTCCCTCGTCACGTCGACCAACTCGGCGAAGCCGATCCCAGGATGGATGCGGGCGCGCAACAGCAGCGTGTTCCCGAAATAGCCGATCAGCGCCTCGGCGTCGCTACCGCGGCGGTCGGTCACCGGCACCGCGACGAGGAAGTCCGTCGCCGCGGTGTACCGCTGGACCAGCGCCTGAAAGGCGGCCAGCAACACCATGAACGGGGTGGCCGAACGATCACGCGCGATCTCGGTGACCCGGTCCAGCAGTTCCTTGGGCAAGGGCAGCACGCACTTGTCGGCGTTGCGCGTGGCCGCGCCACCGGCGAGCGTTCCGGGCAACTCGAGTCGCTCCGGAAGCGGAGTCAACCGCTCGCGCCAGTACGCCAGGTCGGCGTCGTCTTCGGCGGGCCGCCCGGCGAGCGACACGTCCACATACTGTGCACGGATCTCCGCCTGCGGGTCACCGCGGTAGGCGGCATTGAGCTCGGCGAAGAAGACCGACCAGGAGTCGTCGTCCCAGGCGATGTGGTGGATCGTCAGCACGAGCACGTGTTCGGCCGGACCGGTGCGCGCCAACGTCACCCGCAGCGGCGACTCGGAGGTCAGATCGAACGGACGCGCGAACTCCCGTCTCGCCAGAACCTCGAGCCTCCTGCCGCGGCCTTCCTCGGAGAGATCCGTGAGATCGTGCTGCTGCCACACCGGCCCCAGCTCGGCGTGTGCCGTTTGATACGGCTCGCCGTCCGCGCCGACGTGATAGGTGGTGCGCAGGATCTCGTGCCGCGCCACGACGGTGTCGAAGGCGGCGCGCAACCGTGCGCTATCCAACGGACCGTCGAGTCGGTAGCCGACGCAGACGTTGAGCGTGGTGTCCTCCGGCGCGACCGTCTGCACGAACCACATCCGCTGCTGCGCGGACGAGAGCGGAGCCGGTTCGCCGAGGCGCCTGCCGCGCGCGGGTCGCGCGGGCGCGGGCGCGAGTTGCTGTTCGCGCAGTCGCTGCCGCAGCAGGCGCTTGCGCCGCTCGAGAATCTCGTCTGACATGGTGGGTCCTTCGGGCTGGGTTCGGATGGACTGAGTGGCTCGGCGATCGCGGTCAGTCGGCGCCGACGGTCACCACGGAGATCGCGCGCGAGAGGGCCACGACGGCGTCGTGCCAGAGCTCGGCGAGCCGGTCGACGTCCGCGCCGGTGAACACCGCCTCGCTCCAGCGGAGCATGGTGACCAGCTGGGGCCCCTCGGTGGTGGTCCGCACCGCCGAGACGACGTCGAGCGCGTAGCGCAGCGGGAAGTCGGGCTCCGCGACGAGCGGAAGGCACTCGTGCAACGCCAGATCCGGGATCGGCGCCCACGGCCGTCCCGCACCGGCCAGGTCGAACCGGCCCAGGTAGTCGAAGAGCACCTGCGGCTGCGGCGCATCGACCAGTTCGGGGATTCGCGCGAGGTAGCGCAGCACGCCGAAGTCCACGCCGCCGTTCGGCTGTTCGGCCAGGTGTGCCGCGACGTGTTCGAGCAGTGCGGCGGCGCGTACCGGATCGGTCTGCGCGGTGGCCACATCCACGCTCTCGGCGCCCGCTCCGAGCCGGGCGGGCACGATGCTGGTGAACCAGCCCACCGTGTGCGCGCTGTCGACGTCGGCGCCGAGCACCGCGTCCTCTCTGCCGTGTCCTTCCAGCGCGAGATACGCGCCCGCCGTGGGGTCCTGACCGCGTTCCAGACGCCAGCTCGCCAGCGTCATCGTCAAAGCGGCGAGCAGGAATTCGCGGACTCCCGCCGCGCCGCCGAGGCTGTCCAGGATGGTGGCGCTCGTCTCGGCCGGGGTGGGCACGGGATGGACCCGGTAGGAAGCCCAGGTGTCGGTCCTGGGATCGGGCAGCCGCGCGCCGAGCACCGGGTCCGGGGCGGTGACCTGGCGCGTCCAGTAGTCGCGCTGGGCCGTGACCGCTTCGGCGCCCGCGCGTTCGCGCAACAGCCGGGCCCACTGCCGGTAGCCGGTGTGCTCGACCGCCGGGACAGGTGTCCGTCCCGCGGCCACCTCGGCCCAGTACGCGGCGAGGTCGGCGGAGATGACGTACCAGGAGACCGGGTCGACGGCCAGGTGGTGGATGGTGAGCAGCAGCACGTCCGGTGCGCCGGACCTGGTGAACCACACCGCGCGCACCAGATCTCCGGTGGACGGGTCGATCTCGTCGGTGGCCACACGGCCGTGTGCCACCAGCGTCGCGTGGAAGTCGTCGCCTTCCTCGACCCGGGACAGGATGTCCTGCGCTCGGACGCTGCCCGGGGCGCGCGTGTGCAGGTCGTATCCCTCGGGTGTGGTGACGAAACGGGCCCGCAGCATGTCGTGTCCGTCGAGCAACGCCTGCAGCACCGCCGTCAGGCCGCCCTGGTCGACGCCGTCGGGCAACTCGAGCAGATTGCTGAGCGTGAGTCTGCGGTAGCCCCCGTACTCGTGCATCCACGACACGATCGGGGTCGGGCCGACCGGCCCGTAGCCCTCCGAACTCGTCGCGCGCTCGCGACCGGCTTCCGCGTCGATCCGCGCGGCGAGTTCCCGGATCGTGGCGGCGCCGAGGACCGCCTTCGGGCTGATCGAGAGACCGTCCCGCCGCAGCCGGTTCACCAGGGAGATCGCCACGATGCTGTCCATGCCGAGGCCGATCAGATCGTCATCGATGCTCGGGACCGGACCGCCGGACAGTTCGGCGATCGCGTCGCACAGACGGTGCTCGGTGCCGGTGCGCGCCGTCTCCGCTCCCGGCCCGGCGGCCCGGTCCTCGGCGAGCATCGCGAGCCGTTTCGCATCGAGTTTTCCGTTGCTGGTCACCGGCAACCGCTCGACCACCACGATCCGGTTCGGCACCATGTAACCGGGCAGCCGATCGGCCAGCGCGGCGCGCAGCCGCACCGCGTCGAGACCGTCGCCCACCGCGAACGCCGCCAGGCTCGGACCACCCGTACGGCGCACCACGACGACCGCCGCGGCCCGCACCCCGGGCAAGGCGAGCAGAGCTGTCTCGATATCGCCGATCTCGATCCGGTAGCCGCGAATCTTCACCTGATCGTCCGCCCGGCCGACGTAGGCGAGATCGCCCGAGGGCAAGCGGCGCACGAGATCGCCCGTGCGATACATCCGTTCACCGGCACGGTGTGGATCGGCGACGAATCGGCCCACGGTGGTTCCCGGCATGCCGACGTAACCACGCGCGACCTGAGCGCCCGAGAGATACAGCTCGCCCACGACGCCGACCGGCACCTGGCGCAGCCGCGAATCCAGCACGTAGCCGGTCATTCCGGTGACCGGCGCCCCGATAGCCGGTTCGGCATCGCCATCGCGCACCGCCGCGACCACCGCCTCCACCGTCGTCTCGGTGGGGCCGTAGCAGTTGTGCACGGCGGTGCCGGGCAGGGCGCACAACTGTTTCCACAGCGGCACACCGATGGCCTCGCCGCCGAGCGCCAGCACGGACAGCGGCGTGACGCCCGCCTCGACCAGTCCGGCCGCCGCCAGCTGAGCGAACATCGACGGGGTCGTGTCGATCATGTCCAGTCCGTGCCGGACGATGCCGTCGACCAGGCGTCGCGCGTCGCGCATCTCCTCGGCGTCGAACAGGTGGACGGCATGTCCGTCGAACAGTCCGATCAGCGGCTGCCAGGAGGCGTCGAAGCTGAGCGACCAGGCGTGCGCGATCCGCAACGGCCGCCCGAGCCGCGCCACCGCGGGCCGATACACCCGGTCGCGGTGGTCGGCGAAGTACGCGGCCAGCGCGGCATGGGTGCCGACGACGCCTTTCGGCTCGCCGGTGGAGCCGGAGGTGAAGATCAGATAGGCGGCCTGGTCGGGGTGGCCTGGCGCGGGCGCGAGCACCGGAAGCCCATCGGAGAGTCCGTTTACTACCAGCACTTCCGGACGCTCGGCGATTTCGTCGAGCGCGGAGAGTCCCGAGGTACCGACCAGGATCGAGCGCGGACGGGACCGGCGCACGATCGATTCGATCCGGGCCGCGGGCAGCGTGATATCGACGGGCACATACGCCGCACCGGTCGCCAGTACGGCGAGAATCGCCACGATCGACTGCGCCGAACGCGGCAGCGCCAAGGCGACGACCTCTTCCGGACCGGCCCCGTGTGCGACCAGCGCGCTCGCCAATCGCCCTGCGGCATCGAAGAGTTCGCGGTAGGTGTAGCGATCGTTTCCGGTGCTGAGGGCGAGCGCGTCCGGCGTGGCGGCGACTTGGCGCGCGAACAGCTCCCACACGGTCACACCGCGCACGTCGGCGGCGATCGGCGCCGGTGGCGGCGCGGTCTCGCCCGGCAGCAAAACATCGAGCGCGTCGGGCCCCCGCTCGCCGATCGCGGGCAGTTGCCGCAGCACCGAGAGCAACCGCGCCCCGATGCCGGGTCCGGACAGGCCGCGCAGCGCCGCCTGCACCGCCTCGACCGTCACCACCAGCTGCTTCTCGTACAGGAACGAGGTCACCGCGAGCGGATAGTGCGTCAAACTCTCCGAGGTCATCGGCCGCACCCGAACGCCGTCCGCGATGTCGATGGGGCGCAGGATGTCGGACATCGGCGCGTTCTCGAACACGAACAGGGTGTCGAACAGCGTGCCGGAGCCCACCGACCGCTGGATCGCCGACAGGCTGACGTAGGCGAGATCACGCATCGGAGCCGACTCGCGTTGCATTCGCCTGCAGTCCCCCACCACGTTCTCGGCCCCGACCGCCACCCGGACGGGGACGGTGTTGATGAACAGCCCGATCATGGTCTCGACCCCGGACAGTTCGTCGGGCCGCCCCGAGACGGTGCTGCCGAAGACCACGTCGCGCCGGTCGGTCAAGCTGCCGAGGACAACGGCCCAGGCGTACTGCACGACGGTGTTCATCGTCAGGCCGTTCGACCGCGCCCACGCCGTCAACCGGCTGGTGTCGGCCGCGTCCAGGGTGACCGTGTCGATGCTGGGCACGATCGTGTCGACCGCCGAATCGCCACGGTCGGCGAGGATCAGCGGATCGAGGTCGCCGAGGTATTCGCGCCAGGAGCGCAACGCGGCGTCGCTGTCGCGGGCCGACAGCCAGCCGATGTAGTCCCGGTAGGGGCGGGGCTCGGGCAGCGCCTCCGCCGCGCCGCCTGCCTGGTACAGGGCGAACAGTTCCCGGAAGAACACGCCGAGCGACCAGCCGTCCAGCAGGATGTGGTGCGCGGTCAGCACCAGGCGCCGAGTGCCGTCCGGCAATTTCAGCAGCAGCACGCGCAGCAGCGGGCCGCGGGTCAGGTCGAACGGCGCGCGCGTCTCGGCCGTGATGACGGCGTCGAGGTCGCCCGGGTCCACTTCGCGTTCGGCCCAGGGTAACTCGGCAGTGGCAGGCACGATCTGCACCGGCCGCGGCAGGTCGCGGTCCCAGAACGACGCGCGCAGATTCGGGTGCCGCCGCAGGATGGCCGCGACGCTTCGGCGCAGCAATGCCACGTCGACGGGACCGGCGATCTCGTACACGAACCGCAGCGCGTACAGATCGCCCTCCCCGGCCAGCCTGGCCAGCGAGAACAACCCCTCCTGCAACGGGCTCAACGCCAGTACGTCCTCGATCTCCGGCATGGGCGTCTGCGTGTTCTCCGGCATCGAGCGGCCTCCTGAGCCTGTGTTCTCGGGCATCATCGGCCTCGGTTCTCGGACATGAGCAGGACGACGTCGTCCAGGGACGCGCCGCCGAGGATCGCCGCGACCGGCAACTCGCGGCGCAACATCGTCTTCAGCCGTGCCCGCAGATCCACCGCCTGCAACGAATCGAAGCCGAGCGCGACCAGCGGCACGGAGCCGTCGATCTGGTCGGGGCCGTCGAGAAGCATCACCTGCCCGAGTTCGCGCCGGATGATCTCCGCGATGCTCCGCGTGGCATCGGCTTCCGGCTCGACGGCGGCCGACTTCGGTGCGGACGGCTCGGCCGCGGGCTCCGCGACCGCCGATGCGGGCGCGAAAACCCGCGCCAGGCCGACGATCTCGGCCGTATCCCGCAAGCGCTCCCAGTCCGCCGACAGCACCGCGCTGTTCCCGGTACGGTCGGCGAAACCCGCCGCGATGGCGGGCGCGGCGGGCATGGGTCGCAGACCAGCGCCGAGGATCCTGGCTTCCACGTCGGCGTGCTCCGCGCCGGGCAGACCCCACAGCCCCCATTGCACCGACACGCAATCCCTGCCCTGCGCCCGCAGCCGCACGGCGAGGCTGTCGAGCATGCGATTCGTGCCCGCGTACAGTGCCTGACCACGCCCGCCGAGGGTGGCCACGAACGAGGAGCACAACAGCACGGCGCAGTCGACGGTCTGCGGCACCGCGCGCAGCACCTCGCCGAGCCCGAGGACCTTCGCGGCGGCCGCCTCGGTTACCGCCTCAGGTTCGAACCGTGCCCATGCGTACTGGACCGCGGCGTGCACGACCACGCTCACGGGGCGCTCGGCGAAGCGCTCCGCCAGCTCGGCGACCGAGTCGGCGTCGGTGATGTCACAGGCCACCACGTCGATTTCGGTGGAACCCGATGCGCGGATAGCGCGCAGTCGCTCGGCGAGCACGCTCGTCTCCCCGGTGCGATTCACCAGGGTGACGCGCCGTGCGCCGTCGTGGGCGAGCTGCGCGCAGAATTCCAGGCCGACGTGCCCCGTGCCACCGAGAATGAGAACCTCGCACAGATCCGGAGGCGCCGAAGTGCCCGGCAGCTCGGCGCGAACGAGACGCTTGGCGTGCAATTTGCCGCCCCGCAGCGCGAGTTCCGGCTCGCCCGGCAGGTGAACGGCTTCGAGGATCTTGTCCGCCAGCGCCGCCGGATCCCGTTCGGCGGCATCCAGGGGCAAGTCGAGGTGCCGGAACGCGATGCCGAGATGTTCCAGGCCGAGACTGCGGTACGCGGCGCTGACCGCCGAATGACCCAGGGATGGCGCATCGTCCGGGGACACCGCCTCAGCACCGGTTGTCACCAGCCAGCATTCCGTGACGCCAGGGGCTATCGTGGTCAGACTTTCTGCGGCTCGGGCGAACTCGGCGAGTTCGGCCACCGCGCCTTGCTCGTCCGTGGCCGTTTTCGACGGAAGCAGCAGCACCATGGTGTCGGCCTCGGTCGCGGTGCCGGCGATCGTGGCACCGTGGCGCGCGGCCCGCGCGCACAGCGCCGCTGCGAGGTCGTCCGCGCCGTCGTGCTCGGCGAGCAGCACGGTGCGCGGCGCGGCCAGCTCGAACCGGGACAACCTGGTCCATTCCTCGCGCAACCGCGCGGGGGGCGAGGTGACCGGGATCGGCGCCTCGGCACCCGATTGATACGGCGCCCACAGTCTCTTGGAGTTCATCACCGTGGCGGGAAAGTCACGCAGCGGCAGCGCCGGAGTGCGGTCGCCGGAGTCCGTGCGGAGCGCCTGCCAGTCGTAACGCGAATCGTGCACCGCGACTTCGGCCAGATTGCGGGTGAATTCACCCAACCCGTTCGCGGTGCGCAGCGATGTCCCCACGACCAGGAAGTCGCGGGCACCCGGCGCGGCCGGGGACAGATTTTCCCGCAGCGCGGGCTGCAACGTCGGGTGCTCGGCGATCTCGATGAAGGTGTCCACGTCTGCGGTCGCCGCCGTCACCGCGCGATCGAAGCGCACCCGGTTGCGCAGGTTCCAGTACCAGTAGTCGTGGTGGGTCAACTCGGGAGTGATCGCCGCGCCGAGCGTCCCGCCGTAACAGGTGACGTCGCCGAGCGTGAAAGTCTTGCTGCTCAATTCGCCGAGCGACGATTGGAATTCGTCGCGCAATCGCGTCATCGCGGAGGTGTGCGACGGGAACGACATCTGGATCTGCTTGGCGAACAGGCCTTTAGCGGTGGCGGTCGCCACCAGCTCCGCGATCGCGGCCTCGTCACCGGAGACACCGGTCAACTCGGGTGAGTTGACCAAAGAGACCTCCGCCCAGCCCGAATTGCGGGCCAGCAGCGCCTCGCATTCGTCGCGCCCCGCGCCGAGCACGGCCACCGCGTAGCCGTCCGAAAGGTCGCGCTCCAGAAGCTGGGCCCGGTGGGTGACGATCGACACGGCATCGCGCAGCGTCAGCGCACCGGCGACCACGCAGGCCGCGAGTTCACCCTGGCTGTGACCGATGGTCGCGGTGGGGCGCACGCCCGCCGCCTGCCACATGGCGGCCAAGCCGACCAGGTGGAACATCCTGGCCGGTTGCACTTCCCACAGTGTCTCGCCGAACTCGGCGCCTGCGCCGAGCAGATAGTGCACCGGCCGTGCATGGCCGTACCGCTCCTCGTGCACCGCCGCGCACTCGTCGACGGCGGCCCGGTAGGCCGGGGAGAAGTCGTAGTACGGCTTGCCCATACCCGCGTGCTGGCTGCCTTGTCCGGGAAAGGCGAAGCCGACGCGACGCGCCGCGACGGCGCCGCCGGACGTCACCACCGCCGGGTGCGTGGAACCCGCCGCGATCGACCGCAACGCGTCCGTCAACTCCTCGCGGGTGACGACCATGGCCAGGGCGCGATACCTGCGGGCGATCCTGGTGCGGAAGAGATGGCTCGCCAGTCGATCCGGGTCCACCCGAGGGTGGTCCTGCACGTAGGCCAGTATCGCCGCGGCCTCCGCACGCAAGCCTTCGGCGCTGTCCGAGGAGAGCAGGACGGGGACGGTGCCGTCCGGCAGCAGATATTCAGACATCGCTGTCCTCCTCCAGGACGGGCATCCCGACGACCGCGTGCGCGTTGGTCCCCGCGACTCCGAATGCCGACACCGCTCCGTAGCGAATGCCGTCGACCGGCTCCCACGGAACGAACTTCGTGGCCAGCCGCAGACTGGTGGCTTCCCAGTCGACCGCCTCGGTCGGGTGTTCTGTCCAGAGACTCGGCGCGACGTGTCCGTGCGCGCCGCACAGCAGCATCTTGATCAGGCCGAGCATGCCCGCCGCCGCCTGGGTGTGACCGATATTCGACTTGACCGATCCCAGCAGCGCGCCCCGGACACGCTCCGGCGCGCCGTACGTCCGGATGAGAGCGGACAGTTCGATGGGATCGCCCACCGCCGTGCCGGTGCCGTGCCCCTCGACCAGCCCGATCTGTTCGGGGTCGACGCGGGCCGCGATGAGCGCGGCGCGAATCAGCCGCTCCTGCGCGTCGGCGCTGGGCACGGCCAACGGGCCGCTCTTGCCGTTGTGGTTGACCCGGGAGCCGAGCAGCCGAGCGTAGATCCGATGACCGAGCCGGCGCGCTCGCGACTCGCGCTCCAGCACCACCACTCCCGCGCCCTCGCCCCACAGAGTCCCGGTCGTGCCCGCGGAATACGCGCGGCAGTGGCCGTCGGTCGAGAGCGCGTTGTTCTTCGCGAACTCCACGAACATGCCGGGTGAGCCCATCACGCACACGCCACCTGCCAGGGCCCAATCGCACTCGCCCGCGCGGACGGCCGCCGCGGCTTGGTGGAGGGCGGTCAAACCCGCCGCGCAGGAGGTGTCCACACTGATCGAAGGCCCGATCAGCCCGAGACTGTGCGAGATACGGCCGGATACCGCGCCGAGGGTGGTGCCGGTCATTCGATAACCGCTGTGCTCGCTGACGCTCGCCATGCGCGGGCCGTACTCCAGCGGCGTGACGCCCATCCAGCACCCCGCTTCGGCACCTTCGACGGCGCCGGGATTGAGCCCGGCATCCTCGACCGCCCGCCATGCCACGCGCATCGCCACCCGCTGCTGCGGATCCATCGCGACGGCTTCGCGCGGCGTTATCCCGAAAAAGGCCGCATCGAATTCCGTTGCTTCGGACAGGAATCCGCCCGAGTCGCGTACGTCGCTCCAGCTCTCGTTGCGACCGAGGGTGAGCAACTGTTCGATCGGCCACTCCCGATCTCGTGGCAATGGGCCGATGAGTTCCCTGGATTCGGCCAGCGCCGTCCAGAATTCTCGTGGACTGTTTATTCCGCCGGGGGCCTCGACCCCGATTCCGACGACGACGATATGGTCTTCGTCCCCCGAAGCCGATCCTGACATGGTGAACCTAACTGGAAAGAGCGGACTGTCCGGCGTCAGCGGCGGCGGAGGCAAGCAATTCCGCGACGCCGTCGATGTGGTCGTACAAATAGAAGTGCCCGCCGTCGAAGAGCGTGACCGAGCCGCCCCGAGTGCTGTGCGCGATCCAGGGACGCAGTTCGGCGACGGTGACGAAGTCGTCGTCGGCGCCGCCGATCACCTCGATCCGCGCGCCGATCCGCACGTCCGGGTCGCACGTGTAGTCGTCGAAGGCGCGATAGTCGGCCTGGAGGACGGGCAGCGTCATTCGCATGATGTCGCGATCGGCCAAAACGTCCGCGCCCGTTCCGTTCAGCGCGACGAGCCGGTCGAGCAGCGCCTCCTCCTCGGTCGGCAGCGGCTCGCTGTCGGCCACCAATGCCGGCGCCACCGCGCTGGAGGCGCCGAGCAGCGCTACCGGCACACCGGCGGCCTCGGCCTGACGAACGAATTCGAAGGCCACCATCGCGCCGACGCTGTGGCCGAACACCGTGATGGGAATGCCTCGGTGATAAGGCGATTCGAGGAATTCCGCGAGGGCACCCGCCGCGAGTTCGACGAGACTGTCCGGCATCGGTTCGGCGGCTCGGTCCTGGCGTCCCGGATATTGCACGAGCACGACATCGAAATCCGCACTGAGCCGCTTGGACATGGCGCGATAGGTGGAGGCGCCACTACCGGCATGGGGAAACAGCACCAGGGGCGGCAGCGTTTCCGTGCCGGGCTTGTGAAACTTCCGAATCCACCCGGGTTTTCTCGACATCCAACAGCTCCTACACATAACGCGGTGTGGGCGAAAGTCACCGCGGGCGAACAGATCAGGCCGCGGTGCGCGCGCCCGCGCGCCGTCCTTCCCGAACGGCCGGGCCTCGCCGACCACGCGAGGTTAGCATAGGGTAACCTTACATTCATCCAGCGGAGTCACTACCGAACGGAGCTCGACGACCGATGAACCCCACCAAGACGCCTCATGTCATCGCGCGCGAGCTGACCGATATCCCCGACGAACTGCGGGCCGTGCCCGCTCCGCCGCAACCGGCTCTGCCCGCCCCGTTCGACATCCGGACGGCCGACGCGGACGGCGCGGACGCGGAGCTGCTCACCGAATGGATGAACCGGCCGCATCTGATCGAGACGTGGGAACAGCCGTGGCCCGTCGAATTGCGCAGGCAGAATCTGCGCGCGCAGCTGGACGGAACCTATTCCCGCCCATACATCGTCGGGTACGACTTCACCGGCACCGACCGGCCGGAACTGGGCCGTCGCGACATCGCCTACCTGGAGTTGTATCGCCCCGCCAAGGACGAGATCGCCCGGATCTATCACGCCGACCCCTATGACGTGGCCTTCCACCTCGCCACCGCCGACCCGGAGGTGATCGGACGCGGCATCATGTTCGCCTTCGTCAGCGGTCTGCTGCCCGGAATCTTCGCGGCGGAACCGAACTGCCGTCGCCTCCTGGTCGAACCGGATCACCGCAATGTCGCGGTGCGGCGCATGGCCGAGCGGTTCGGCGTGCCCAGTCTCGGCGAATTCGACATCCGGCCGGACCGCCGGATCACGCTCTACTACCTGCCGCGCACGCCCGCGGACGTCCCGACGGTGCGGCACTGAGGCGCGGTCCGCGCCCCCGACCGCGAGGGCGGGGGCGCTCACCCGAAGGCCCGCGCGACGGCGCCCGTCAGCGGCACACCGGACCGTCGCGTGGCCGGTTGCAGCACGCGATCGGAAAGCTCGCCGAGACAACTGAGATTCGGAAAACCAGGCCCTTGTGCGACCGCGGCGAGGTTGGGCAGATACAGCTTGGTCTCCATCCCCGAGACCGCGAGGTCGTAGCCGATCGACACCTCGATCCGCTCCTGGGTCGGCCTGCCACCGACCGCCAGTTCCAGCAGGTCGGCCGCGTCCTGATCGAAGAGGTCCAGGAACCACAGCGGCTGTCCGCCGGTGGCATCGATGACCAGGTCGAAAGTGTGCGATTGGTCCGCGCGCCGCTCGTTGCGCAAAGTCAGCGCCACGCCGTCGCCTTGATCGACCACCCGGACGGCACGGCCCTGCAGGTGATGCACCCGGCTGTCGCCGAGCAGGCTCTCCTGCACCCGCACCGAGAAGACGCCGCGGTCGGTTCTGCGGATGACGTCACGCCGCTCCTGGACGGTGAGTCCCGCCCACTTGACCGGGTCGCTGAACAGCGAATTCTCGAAATAACTTTCGCCGCGGGTGTAGATCGTGGCCATCGGCGAGATCACCGAAATGGACAACATGCCGTGGCGCACCAGCTCGTCCAAGGCCGAGCCCGCGGTCTCACCGCCGCCGATCACCGCGACCCGGGAGGAGACCGGCAGACTGCGCCGCCCGGCCAGATCCCAGAATTGAGCGATACTCAGCACGCGCGGATGGTCGGCGAGCGCCTTGGTGCTCGCACCGGGGCCGGTGATCATCAGCCCGGCCGCGTCCAACCGGATCGCACCACCGTCGGGATCGGTCGCGGTGACGCGCCAGCCGTCGGCGGTCGCGCCGATGGAACGCACTGCCCCGGAAACCAGTTCGAGATCAATCCGGCGAGCCACCCACTGCAGATACTTGGCCCAGACGTGATGGGCCGGGTTCGGGCGGCCCCGATCGATCCACTCCGCATAGGTGCCCTGCTCGATCAGGAAGGACGTCCAGCTGTAGGCCATCATGGCCGCGTTGATTTCCTGATTGCGCCCGCGCGCCCAGGTCGAGTGGTACGGGAAGCCCACGTCCTTCTCCGGGCTGGTGCCCAACCGGTGCCTGCCGTCGGTCCAACCGCCACTCGGCAGCCAGTTGCCGCCGACCGCGTGCGCCTCGACGACGACCACCCGGGGCGCGGGAAGGCCGAGCGTACGCAGCACATGCGCTTTCGTCGCCACCGCAAGGGCTTTCGGGCCAGCTCCGATGACCAGAAGCGTTTCCACCGGTTCTCCACTCTCTCCGACATCCCGCGGCTTCCCGCCGGGTGCGCGGGTCTGCCGCCGCGCCGACAACCAGAACCCGTGCGGATCATGTTTGCATAGGCTTACCTTATATTGCACACTCGTACCCGACTAGAGCGGTGACACTCACACCCTCGAAAGATTGGATGAACGAATGAGCAAGACCCCGAACAAGACACTCGCCCGACTCGCCACTGCGGCGGTCGTGGTCAGCGCCGGATTCGCCGGCGTGGTCGGGACCGTCACGCCCGCCGTCGCGGCACCCTTGGTCGCACCCTTGCACACCCAGTCCCCGGGCGCCGGTGAGCTGACCGCCAAACTTCGCGTGGCGATCAACACCGGCGCCGCGCGCAGCACGCGAGCGGCCGAACTGGAGTCGGGTGACGCGGGCGTCGCGACGATGGACAAGATCGCGGGCCTGCTCGCGGCCGCCCCGCCGAGCCTGCGCTACAACGTGATCAACCCCTCCAACTCCGGCGACCGGATCGATGCGCAGTTGCTGGTCACCACCGAGGGCTACCCGGACTTCACCTACGACGTCTCCTGGAAGCAGATCGACGGCACCTGGAAGCTGACACGCCAGGCGGAGTGCAGCCTCGCCTCGGCGCTCGGCCTGTCCTGCTGACCCGAAACCCCTCGCGCCCGAGCCCTCCCGGGCACTGTCGCCGTCGAATGTCGCGTGGTGCGTATCTCCCGCGCGACATTCGACTTTCGTTAGGCTAACCTTAGTTCATGGGCAAAGGTTTGAACGGTCTGATGGTCAAGGCGTGGGGCGGCAACGACTACCGGCTGACCGTCACCTCGACCGAATACGTCACGGACAAATACGTGCGACTCGGCTTCTCCGCGGGCGGTCTGCTCGCCGATCATCCGGTACACCCCACGCAGTGGATCCGCGGCTGGTTCCCGGACGGCGACAGCGGCAAGCTGCAACAGCGCGGCTACACCCTGGTCGACCCCGACCCGGACGGCGACCACTTCTCGATCGAATTCGCGCTCCACGACGGGCCCGCCGCTCGATGGGCGCAGAACGCCTCGGCCGGTGACGAACTCGACGCGTCGGTGCTCGGCTCGAACTTCCAGCTGCCCGAATCCGCGCCCGGCGAATACCTCATCTTCGGCGACACCGCCTCACTGCCCGCGATCAACACGCTGTTCGACGCCATCGGCGACACCCCGGCCCGGGTCTGGCTGGAATGGCAGTACGAATCCGACACCACGATTCCGCTGCGCAACAAGCCGCACCACCAAGTGACCTGGGTGCAACGGATCGATGACGGCAGATTGCTGCGGGAAGCGGCCCAAGAACTCTCCTGCCCGGCCGACGCATTCGCCTGGGTCGCTTGCGATGGGCATACCACCCGCTCGATCGTGAAGAGCTTCAAGGCGATTCACAATTTGCCCAAGGCCGCGATCAAATCCCAGGCCTACTGGAAGTAGGTCTTTCACTGCTCCCACGCCGCACCCGTATTCGCGCGGTGCGACGTTTCCGGTATCGACAACGTCCCGATCGAAAGCGGCGACTACAGCCGATTCGTCGGCTCCCCGGCGACGGCACCGGCCGGGGCGAAGCCGGCGCATGGCTGTTGATCAAAGTGGCGCTGCACCGCGCCAACATCCCGCTCGCGCAGTGGTCCTCCGCCTACACCGCCGCGGGCCCCACTACACGGGCCCTGCCCGCACCCCGCCGGTGCGTCTGCTCATTCCGCCTCATTCAACCATCTGCGGAGCAGTGTACGGAATTCATCCAGTGAGATGTCAGGCCAATCGGATTGCCGGGTGAATCGGACGTGATACCAATTGGCCCAGAATTCGAGACGAGCGGGGTCAGCGGCGACACTAAGGGTTGTCCCGTAAGTTGTTGAGCGGCAGTCGGTATCGTGTTCGCGTGGCGGTGATCTCGGCGGTCGATCCGGTGATGGTGGAGTTGTTCA
>NZ_JBSGEZ010000074.1:0-34702 GCF_053603155.1 Nocardia sp. NPDC004260
GGGCCCGGCCCGTGGAGAACGACCGAGCCCGCGGCGTTTCGACCAGTGCCCGAACTCGACGCTTCAGACCCCGGCCTCACCCGAGACACTGCCACTCCACCCAGATATGTCAAGTAGCTATCACTGGTCGTGACGCTCGAGGCGGAGTTGCCCGTCACCCGCGGTGAGCAGCGGTAACGTCGACGAGGCCTCGATATCCCGTCGAGGAAGTTCGCCTCACTACCGCTTCGGCCCCGGATCCTGCACCGGGGCCGAAGTCGCGTCCACGGTTCTCGCCCGACGGGCCGCGATCCGGTATCTCTGACCTGCGAAGTTTCCGGTTTCGAACACGAAACCGCGAGCCTGTCCGTGGCGGGCTGGTCGCGTACTGAAGTGTTGTCATCGCCGCGCACGCGACACGCGTGAACCGCGGTATCGGGCATCCCGGTGGCCGAGGGGCCTATTGTCTGCTGCCGCTACGGGCTGTTCGAAGGTTCGTGGCAGCGCATGAAGATGGCTAGGCAACCCGAGGCTCCGGCTCGACATCCATTCCCTGCTCAGCCGGGGTTCTCGGGCGTATCCGCTGATTGCGTCGCACCCCGTGATCCACACGTCAACACGGCGATGGCAGGGCCCGCTCACACTCTCACAATCACTCCTCACCAGGGGCGGGCCTTCACGCCGACCGGCATCCCCGCACCCGATCAGATCCACGAGCCGAACCGACCCCGGCTCCCTCACTGTCGGCTGATGAGAGGACCGGGGTCGCTGTTCCAACTGCGGTTGCCGCGCCCCCGGTGTTGTGAGGACCGGGCGCGACGGAATCCATTTGATCACGAGAAACGTTGTGCAACAAAGCTTTTGACACGTGTTCTATCGATTGATCATGAAAAACACTGTCGTACAGTGGGTTTGGTGTACTCGAAACAGACGCAAGGTTCATGAATTGCCTGTCTGTCCAGGAGTATCGGCCATGTCAGATGTCAGGTGGCCTGCGTTCGACCACACCCGCCGAATGAGCTCGTGGGACTCTTCCTCGTCGCAGGCAGGCCGGACCCCGCCTGGAATTCGGTGGTCGGGTCGTGGTTTCGTGGGTACGAGTAGGCCCCTGGGAGGTTGGGTCTCCCAGGGGCCTGCTCGCTTGTGTTCGTGTTGTCGGGCTCTACTTGTGTGTTCGCGTGGTGGTTACCGGATGTCCTCGATTCGGATCTGGGCGTCGGCGGAGTGGATGGTGGCGCCGGATCGGCCGGTGCGGGTGGTCCAGTCGTTGAGTCGCTGGTATCCGCAGGCGCGCAGAAGTTCGTCGGCGGCGCCGATGTCGACCGGTCCGGCCGCGTGCGGGGTGCCGTCGAAGGCCAGGGATTCCCACCAGCATTCGATGTTGCGGCCGACGATGGTTCCGTCGCCGCCGTGTTCTTCCCAGGGGTCGGATTGGAACACCTCGATCACCGCGCCGTCGGGGTGGTCGAGGCGGGCGCAGATGTAGACGTAGACGATGTCGTCGATCTCGGTCACCGCGTCACCACCGGTTCGGGTGCGGGTGCGTGGGTGGCGAGGAGTTCGGCTTCGCGGACCCAGTCGGTGAGCAGCAGGTTGATCGTGTTCAACGCTGCTGCGGTGATCCCGGCGGCGGTGAGCACTGTGGTGAGTTCGATCCGGGAACGGTGATACAGCGCCATGCTCTCGGCTGTGTCGCAGACCAAAGCGACCCGCCACAGGGCGAACTCGATGTTCTGGGCGGTGTGCTCGATGACCTCCTGGTGGCACGGGGCGAGCAGTTCGGTCGGCCCCAGCAGTGCGGTGAGCAGGCTCCCGCGTGAGGTCGACATGCGGGTCACGGCCCGCTCGTGACGCTCCAAGGCGGTGGTGTCGAGGGTGGGTTCGTGGGTGCGGGTCATGGTGATGTCTCCGAATGTCGTGGTGGGGAGAGTGTTCGAGGGATTGGTGCGGGTCATTGCCCGAGCTCCGGCGAGTGCAGCTCACGACGCCCGGCGGCCCGTGTCTGACTCTGAGCGCGGGCCTGGGCCTGCACGTGAGCCTCCTGGGCGGGAGCCCGGTCGGGGCGGGGTGCGCGGGCGCGCCCGGTGCCCGATGCGCGGCCGGCGGCGGCGGCCTGGCGCTGGGCGATGGAGTCGTTGCGGGCGGCGACGGCGCGATCGAGCTTGGCCTTCCACTGCTGCTGGCGCTGCACGGCGGTCTTGCCCAATTCCCCAGCCTGGCGGGCGCGCTCGTCGATCAGCTCCCGGATCTCGGTTCGTGCCTGCTCCCCGACGCCCGCCTTGGCCAGCTGCGTGCTCAGGCGGGCGCGTTTGTCGGCGTAGGACTTGCGTTCGTAGGCGATGCCACCGTTGCCGCGGGCGCCGCAGGCCACGGTGTAGAGCGAGTCCCCGATCGCCGACACCGCGCCATTGAGGCGTTCGGCATCCCAGCCCTGGGGCTCGATGCCGGACGCTTCGATGCGCTGGGTGATCGCTTCCCGGGTCGCGGCCGAGAGCCGGGAGGCGGGGACACCGACACGAACGACGTCCGCGTCGGCTTTGGTGCGCTCGTCGGCGAACAACAGCTCCGGCAGCTGCTTGTGGTCGCGGATGGCTCCGGCGTCGATATCGGCGAGCACAGCTGAGAGCTGGGCACGTTCCACGGCGGCAAGTCCCTTGCTGTCCTGGATCGTGGCGCGCAGCTGTTCACGCTGCTGGGTCAGGCGGGTGATCCGCGCGCTGGTCTCATCGGTGACGCCCGGAATGTCGTTCGCGCCGAGCCGCTCGCGTTCCTCCGCGCTGAAGCCACCGACGGCGAGATAGTCGGCCACGCTGCGCAATTCGCCGTAATCGGCGGCATACTCGGTGATTGCTTCGGCGAGCTCGTAGCGGTCGACGTGATCGGGCCACAGCCGGAAATCGACCTCACCGCCTCGGGCGATCTGCGTCCCGGCCTGGCGAACCCGGTCCTGGTCGGCGGCGGTCATGACCGAGATCTCCTCGCCCACCATCGACGCGGCCTTCGGGTTGCTCGCGAACAGCTCCAGCAGACGCGGCACCCGCCCGCGGGCCTCCTCGCCCGGGTCGACGAGGACCGGGCTGTCGAGCAGGTCGACCTCAGCGGTGTTGCCGCGCAGGTAGTCGACGATGAACTCGATCCGGGCCATGTCGGGCTCGGGCAGCTTCGCCGCCGCCAGATCGAAGCTCAGGTGTTCCCGGCGCTTCGCCTCATCGCGCAGATGCGCCCGTGGATCGGCCGCGGAGATCCCGATGCCCTGCCATACCGAAATGGCGCGCATCGCAGCATCCTTCGCGGAGGCGAGAAGCGGCATGGCGGACACGATGTCCATCACGGCGGACTCGCGGTCGAACAGCCGCCATGCCTCGGCGTGGTCTTGCGCATCGACCGCATCGAAGTCCGGGGCGATGCCGACGGCGAAGTTCTCGGCGTCGATGAGCACGCCCCACTGCTCGGCGTAGTCGTAGGTGAGCTGACGCAGGTGCTTGGTGGCGATCTCGGAGTTGGGGTGCCACATCAGCGCATCGGCCAGCGCCGCAACGGCCGCCGTCGGATTGTCTTGCCGCCTCGCCTCCAGGCGGGCCTCGGCGCGGGCCTGACCCTGTTCGGACTTGGCGAGCAGTTCGGCGACCGCGTCGGGCCCGGCAGCCTGGGCCTGTTCGACAGCCTTCGCCAGGCGCTGGTCGCGGTAGCGGGCCTGGTTGACCGCGACCGTGGCCAGCAGGTACGCCATCCGCTGACCGTGCCCGGTCGGGGTGTCGAGCCCCAGCTGGTCCCGGCCGTCGATGCTCGGTTCTGACATGAGATTTCCTTCTTCCTGCGGGGTGGGTTTCTGCTCCCAGCCGGGAGCAGGTTCGAGCGGGGCGCTCATCTCGGCGCGGGAGAACCCACGCCGTTCGGCGGCCCGGAGCTGGTGTTCTCGGGTGGCTTTGCGGATCGCTTCCAACTGCGCGGGACTCGGCACGCGCTTGTCGGGGGCGAGATCGACGTCGAACAGCCGCGCCACCACACGCCGGCCCCGGACCTTGCCGACCATGAGAGCGACGAGGGACTGACCGGGGCTTTTGCCCATCTCCCGCAGCTGACGGCGGGTTTTCAGACCGGGCGGGGCCAGGCCCCAGCCGTATTCCTGACGGAATTCGTCCGGGGCCTCATCGGCGGTGGTCATCGGCCGAGGTCGTTGTCGTCGAGACCGCGGCCTTTGCCGCGATGGTGGGTGTGCTGCACGCCCGCGCCGGGGGCGTTCTTGCGGGCCTTGTCCGGGATTCGCCTGACCGCTGCGGAGGCGGGTTTGGCGCGTCCGGCATCAGCGGCCATGCGCTGGGCCACCTGGTCAGGGTCCATGAAGGCTTCGAGAGTGGCCGCGAACTCGGCGCGACGTTCGGGACTGTCGTAGGCCGGTTTCTCCGGGGCCCGTTCGGCTTCGACGGCTTCGCGGCGCTGCTCCCACCGCTCAGCGATCCGCTGAGCCTGTTCGCCGATGCTGGCGGCCTCGCTGGCGGCCAGTTCCAGATGCCCCTGCACCCGCGCACGCATCGACTTGCCCACCCCAGCCGCTTGCATGGTCAGGTTGAGCCGTTCCTGAACTCGGGTATCGCCGTAGTCGCTCCAGCTGGCGCGGCCGGCGGCCAGCGCCGACTGGGCATCCATGACCCGGGTGAGGTCCTCGCGAGTGCGGCGCAGCGTGCCGCGCGGCACCGCGTTGGTGTCCAACAGGTTCTCGACCTCGTGGCGGTGGGCGCGGCTGGCTTCGTGGGCGATGCGCCCGGCCCGCTCCGCGTCGAGGGCGGCGGCGGAGCGGTCGTCGGCGAACAGCATCTCCGGTGTGGTGGCCTTGCCCGCCTCCACGTCCCGCAGCACGGCGGTGAGCTGGTCTTTCTCCAACTGGTGCAGGCCCTTGCCGTCGGTGATGGCGTGGGTGATCGTCTTGCGGTGTTTGGCGGCCTGCTTGCGCATCGCGGCGGCGGTGGCGTCGTCGATGTCGCCCGCGCGCACCGCCGCAGCGTCGGCCTGCGGCGCCAGGGTCGCGTACATGCGCACCACGGCCGCCAGCTCGTCGCGGTCCACGTGATCGGGCCACAGCGGCGCGTACGTGGCGGCCGGGTTCTTGCGGATCTCGTTACCGCGGGCGCGGGCTTTGGCCTGGTCCTCAGGCGTGAGGACCTTGAGGGCTTCGTTCAGCCGCGCCCGGATCGAGGCGGTCAGGTTGCGGTTGCCCACCTTCAGCCGGTCCTGGTAGGAGGCGAACAGCCGGTCGATGCCCGGTTTGGCTTCCTCCCCGGGATCGACCAGCGCGGCACCGAGTTTGCGCAGCTCGGTGGTCGGTGACGCCGCCGCCACGGTGCCCAGCTCCTCGTCGGTCACCTGCTGGCCGGGGGTGCCCAGGTAGGCGGCGACGAACCGGATCCGGGTGACCGTCTGCTCACCGACGCCCTTGTCGGCCATCTTCTTGCTCAACGCACCCAGCCCGTTGGCGGTGGGATTGGCCCGCCACGCCTCGATCTCGGCGTAGAGCTCCTCCTTCACCGACTGGTCGAGCTCCTCGCGGGCGACCATCTCGACCATGCGCTCCTGGGCCTTGCGCAGCCGGTCCTTCGATGCCCGCTCGACCTCGGCCGCCTGAAGGCTGACCGCCAGCTCGGGGGACACTTCACCGTCGGGAACGACCTCACCGGTGACGGCGTCGATGTCGATGCCGTAGCGCTGGGCCACATGGGCTTTCAGCTCGACCAGGGCCTTGCGCGCGGCCTCGCTGTCAGGAGCCCACGCGGCGGCGTCGGCGACGGCCTGGGCGATCTCAGCGCGCGAGGCGTTCTCGAGGCCGCCTTCACGCACCTTCTGGATCCGTGCTTCGGCGGCGGCGCGCTGCGCCGCCAGTTCCGCGTCGGCTTGGGCTTTCTCGTCGGCGTCGAGGGCGGCTTTGCGCTCGGCGTCGGCGATGCGGGCTTCGCGGTGTTTGCGCGCGGCGGCGATCAGGTACTGCATCAGGATCCGCATGACCCCTGTCCACGCCCCGTTGACGTGGTCGACGGTGTCGTCGTGCTGCGGGTGATGGGCGTTGGTCTCGAACATGAGGCTGCTCATGGAGGGGCCTTCCTGGGGTGTAGACGAAGCCGCCGAGACGACATCGGTCTCGACGGCGGGGATTTCGGGAACGGGCGCGGCCGACGCGGCCGGGCCGGTGGGGGTGAGGGGATCCAGATGCGGGATCGGCTCCAACTCGCCGATCTCGTGCCCGGCCTGCAAGTGGTCGAACAGGTCCTTGCCGGTGGCGGCCTGCACGACCCGCACCCGGCCCACGAGTCCGGCGAGGGTGCCCATCACCTTCTCGGCGCGGCGATATCCGGGGGCGTCCTTATCGGCGACGATCACGACCGTGGCGGCGCCACGCAGCCACGCCGCATGCTCGGCACTCCACGACAGCGCCCCGCCGGCGTTGGTGGTGGCGACCAGATTCACCGCCTGTGCGGCGAGGACGTCCTTCTCGCCCTCGCAGACATAGATGGTGCGGCCCTCACCGATCGCGTCCAGCAGCTGCGGGAGCTGGAACGGGATCGGCGCGAACCCACCGGATTCCATCCGGCCGGTCTGCGGATTCCAGTGGCGCTGGTGGAACTGCTTGTCGCGGCCACGCTCGAAATCGGCTTCCCGGCGCACGACCTCACCGGCGAGGGCGCCGTCGGCACACACATACGGGTAGGCAGCGGTCTGCTTCCACGCCGTCACCTGATTGCCGCGGTCGGTCTTCTGATTGACCAGCGGCAACCCGGCCGCATCGATCGCCCGCTGCGCGCGAGTCACCCGCAGAGGCCGAACCTGCTGCACGCGACGGTGAGCGCCGCGCCCGCGCGTGAGCGGGTTGTCATACAGGTCGCGGACCTCGAGCCCGAGTGTGTCGAGGATGTCGCGGTCGTCGCAGCCGGTGAAGCACTTGACCTTCGTCTTCTGCTCGCCCGCCAGGTACTTGATGCCCAGCGACGGTGTGTGATGACCGCCGCCGGCCTCGTGGACCGGGCAGCAGAACTTGACCCAGGATCCGGACGGGCGTCCCGGGCCAACTGCCTGCTCCAGCGCGGCGAGGATCGTCTCCCACGAACCCCGGCTACGATCAGCCTCGCGCGCGCCCGCGCGTACGCGCGCCCGCGAGATTCGGTCGGGGGCCGGGGCGCTCATCTGGGGAACTCCCAGCTGCCCGGGACCGAGCGGCGGCGCCCGACCGGCACGGCGGGCACCGCCAGCCCCGAGGGAGTGACCGGCTGGTCGTAGGAGTCGTCCTCGAAGACCTCCGGCGGGGCGATCACGACCGGCAGCTTCGACAGCCTGCTGCTGTGCCCCTCGGCGACCGAGCAGAATTCGAACGGACCGCTCTTGTCGAAGATCCGCTCCATCATCGGGTCGAAATACACCAGCCACCACGTCGCGAACTCGGTCTCCTCACCCTGGCGCAGATGCTCGAACGCCTGGTGCAGCGCCTGGAACCGGGCGACCACCTCACCGTGGACCCACCACAGCGGGCACCAGTGCAGCGGCCCGCCCAGGATCGACACCTTGCGCCGGTAGATCTCGATCACGTAGTCCTCGACGAACTCCTTCACCGTCGGGAACATCAGCTCGCGCGGCTCGGGCTCCTCCCCGGCCTCCACCTCCACTTCCACCTCCGGTTCAGGTTCCGGGGCGGGCGCGGGTTCGGGTTGCGGGGCGGGGTTGAGGGCGAGTTCGGCCTCGAGGACCGCGGTTTCGCGCATCCCGGCGATGACCTCCGGGGTCAGCATGTCCGCGATCACGCCATCGGCGATCTTCTTGGCCTCGGCGCTGATCTGCGTGGTGACGGCCTTGCGGATCGCGGTGTCGAGCAGCTCTCCGAGATCCATCTGCGGCACCACCCGCTCTGTGGCGTCCGCGTCGGCGGCGGGGATGGTGGGCTCAGTTGCGTTGTCGGTCATGCGGTCTTGCCTTCCTCATCGGTCCACGGCCGCACCACACGCAGATGCGCACGTTCGGCCGACGTGGTGGGGTGGGAGTTGTCGAGCTCGTGCAGCGCCGCGGTGATCTGATCGGCGTAGGGCCGTTCGAACCAGGGCACGGTGGCGGCGAGAGTGGCGCGGTGACCGGAGGTGAACACCAGCGCGCGCCCCTTGGGCAAGGCGGCCAGATCACTGGGGGCGAGGGTGATCTCGGTGGCGCGGGAAGTGGAGGTCGACCGGCTGGTGGCACCGTTGCTGCCGTTGCTGTGGCTGGTGCTGGTCGAGGTGACCAGCTCGTAGTGCGGCCCGACCAGCTCGCTCATGTCCTTGAGGAACCCGGTGTCCTTCAGGCCCGCGCCGAGAGTCAGCACGTTGGTGGCCGACAGCAACGCCCGCATGCCCGCCTCGCCCCAGCAGCGCATGCCCTGAGCCCACGACTGCAAGATCGTCATCACGACCATGCCGCGCGACCCGTAATGGCTGTACTGCTTGGGCAGATCGGCCCAGCGCACGATGTTGGCGGCCTCATCCAGCACGATCAGCAGCGGCACCGGCAACCGTCCGCCCGGATGACGACGGCCCTCACTCTTGCCCGCGTCGCCGATCGCCGCACACAACGCCGTCACCAGCGGGCCCGCGGAGCCCTTACCCTCCTCCGACAGCGGGAACAAGGTGTCACGGGAGGTCACGAAGTCCGCGACATCGAACGCCCGCCGCGGCGCCTCACCCTTGGCCGGCGGGGTGACCCACGGCCGGATCCGCGAGTACTTCAGGCACGACGCCATCTTCTTCGCCGTGGAGAACACCCCGGAGCGTTGTTTGGGATCTGCGTTGTACTGGTCCGACAGCGCGGCGGCGAACAGGTCGCACCCGTTTGCTTGCAGGATCTCGATCGGCTCGTGGTCATTGACCCTGGTCACCCACTTGAACGCCTGCGTGATCGGGCGCTTGGCCATCGCGCACGCCAAAAACAGGCCCGTGAGGAGGTCTTCGCCCTCCTTGGGGAAGAAGTTGTCGCCCTTGGCGTCCTCGCCGTCTTCGGACGCGGCGAAATGCCCGGCGAGCTTGGCGGCGCGTTCCTCCGCATCGCTGCCGCCGTTCGCGGCCACCCACGCGATCGGATCCCAGTACCAGGTGCACGGCTCCTCGGCCACGCCCTGGGGGTCGAACACATGCACGTCACCGACCAGTGCGCGCGCCTTGCGGGTCGCATCCACCACATCCCGCTTGTTGCTGGTGGCGACCACCGCGCCGATGGCCTCCATCACCGCCGGAATCACCCGGGAGGTCGACTTGCCCGAGCGCGGCCCCCAAATGTCCAGGTGCAGGTCTTCATACGAGGCGTAGAGGTCCTGGCCATCGGCGACGGTGCGGCCGATCAGCACACCCGGCTCGTCACCGTCGCGCAACTGCACCCGCAGGTCCTTCGCCTTGCCCAAGATCGCGTCGCGGCGAAGGTCTGCCAGCTCCTTGCCCCGGGCCATGTAGCGGGCCTGGGAGTCGATGGCCTCCTTGCGGATGCGCTTGCGCTGGGCGGCTTTCCCGGCCAGCTGGCGGCACTTCGCGCAGCCCGCGCGCCACGCCCACACCGACCCGGCCACCGACAGCGCGGTTCCGGCCACCAGCGTGACCGCACCACCGGTAGCGGCACCAGTCCACGCCAGATCACCGGTCGCGATGTTGAGCGCCATCGTCAGCGGGTTCCAGGACACGTGCTGCTCGGGGCCGCCGTAGAGGGCCTCACCGACCCGGATCGACATCCCCGCCGCCTCACCCACACCGATCGCAGCAGCGACAGCAACCGGGTAACCCCAGGTCTGCGCGAAATCAGAGCCATTGGGCTGCTTCACATTGCGGTCCATCAGGCGCCGCCTTCCGTGAGATCGGCCAGCAGCACCACACGGGTCGCGCCGTCATGGCCGTGAATGGTCTCGATGTCCTCGATGCGAGCGGCCTCGACCGTGGTGCGGACCTCGTCACGCCACCGCATCGACACCGCCCCGTCGGGCCACACCACGCCGTCAGCGACCACGCCGACGCCGGAGAAACCCGTGACGTCGGTGTCGCGGTGCAGCTGGAAAACCCGCACACCCGTGCAGGTCTCGATACCCGTCATCGCGCCACCCCCGCACCCGGAGTCGCCGTCACGGTCGCGGTGCAGAACGGGGCGCACCCGCCCCCGGTTGGGATCGTCGAGCCCGGCCCGAAATCCGTGCAGGACACGACCACACACACGACGGCGGCGAAGACGACGACCGCGGCGAACATCGCGGCCATCGCCCCGACCACACCAATGCCGTTGCCGCCGGTATCGGGCACGACCGGGATCACCACATCGACCACACGCTCGCGCACCATCACCGCACCTCCTCGACCAGCCGGTACAGGCGCGGATCGGTGAGGCGGGCGGCGTCGATGGTCTTGGTGCGGGTCAGCGCCCGCGTGGTGTCGCCCTCGGCGACGACGCGGTAGGTGACCGTGCAGCGGACCCCGCCCTTGTAATCGGTGTGCGGCTCAGCGATGTCGACGACCTGGATGACGCGGGCGTCCTGCCGGTACACGTCGTCGGTCCACAGCTGGCCGACGCGGACCGTGACGCCCTTCGGGGTGGTGTGGCTGTCCATCACGCCGCCACCTCCACCGATCCGGCGGCGGTCTGCGCGACATCCACGACAAGACGCCGAGCGCGCGGCGCACCCACCCGCGCGATCGCAGCGGCGGTGGCCAGCTGCTCCATGCACGCGGCGCCCGCGATCATCGACTCGCGGTCGAGCAGGTCATCGACCCGCCGCTGCATGTCGTACAGCTCGCCGCGCAACCGCTTCACCTCAGCGGTCAGACTCGCCACGAGCTGATCAGCGGTCAGATCCAGAGCAGGCCCAGCGGGCCGGACATCGAGGGCGGTCATCACGCCGACACCTCGTGCTGGAGGTCGGCGGTGTGCATCGGCGTCGCCAGGCGCAGTACTTCGTCGCGGTCGACGTGAATGTGGCCGGACGGCATACGCCAGCCGGTCAACCTTCCCTGCGCGATCCAGCGGCGAAGCGTCCGCGGATGCATGCGCACCAGGCCCGCGCCTTCCGCCAGCCGGATCAGATTCCCTGCCACTTCGGCATCCCTCCGAATGTGTGCTTGTGTCACGACATGTCCTAACTACTCATACCTACTGATACCAATGAGTCAGTACAGCAAGGAACTCATTGGTAGTCAATAGGTATGAGCGGTATGAGACTTGGTGAGACCTGATCACCTAATCTGGCGTTATGACCAAACGACCCGGACGACCTCGTTGGCAGCTACTGGCCGACGATCTCCGGCAGCGGATCAGCTCAGGCGACTACTCCCCGGGCGACCAACTGCCGGCGAAGACCAGCCTTGCGGAGCAGTGGGAGGTGTCGGTCAACACCGTTGAGCGCGCGCTGACCGAACTGCGAGACGAAGGACTCGTCGAAACCTTCCACGGCCTGGGCAGCTTCGTGCGCTCGCAGCCCGAACCCGAAGCGGCCGAGGGTGAACTCGAAGAGATCCGGGAGCGCCTCGCTCGACTCGAAACTCAGATGGAAGAGGTCTACTCCAACCTCAGCCTCCATCACCCATCCGCGTCTTCCGACACGTCGACCCAGGAGGCGGGGTGAATGTCAGTCGCCTCCCGGACAGCCCCGGCACCGTGACCGGCCTGCACACGAGGCGATCGAGCTACCACCCCAACTACTCCGCCATCGCGAAAAACCGCGTCGCCATGGCGCGTTCGACAGCAGGGATGTCCCCGAAGACCTTCGCCGAGGCCCTGAGTCGACTCGTCGGCCGGGATATCAAGCCCGGTCACGTCACCTCCTGGGAAACCACCACCACACCGCCCGGTGATGTCCTCCTCGCCGTGGGCGCGCTCGCTCCTACCGCCAGCAGCCGGATCGGTGTCCGCTCACACAAGCTCATCGCGGCGCACGTCGGCCCAACGGGCGCGGAACGGCTGCGCACCGAACTCGGCATGGAGGAGACGACCGGCTACCTCGGCAAAACGCCGTGTTGGACCGCGAGCCTGGAAGACGCCGGCGACGAGTGCACCCTCATCGTCTGGCCCTGGGGAACCGCGATCATTCACCTCGTCGAAGACCTCGACATCCCCGACGTAACCACCTTGGCGATCTGGCGGTACCAGTCGTATGTGGAAAACCTGGAATGGGCGAGTACACAGCTCAGCAATCTGACCGACGAGCCCATTCAAGCGGCCTACGTGCTGAGCCTCTACTGGGTGTACTCGGCCCCCTGGATCGGTTCCACCCTCGAAACCGGACTACGCCTGATCTGCGCACCGCGCATCCTCGTCGACCGCGACCTCACCGACCCGGCCGCCGCCCAGGTCAACGGCGAGCGGGTCGAACAAGAACTCTTGACCGCTGGTTACCAGCACCCGGACATGAAATCGTTCGGCACCCCGGGTGTCTCAAGCGCATGGGCAAGCTGGTCTGGCGTCGTCTACCACCCGCACGACCCTCTGCGGGCACTACCCGAAGGCGATCTGGTCGCCTTCGAGATCGGCCTCCAAGCCGTATGGGCTCTAACCGCCCACATCAACGAACAGGTCGAAAACGGCGCAGATCCAGAGGTCCGCGACCGCTACGGATACGGATTCCTGCGCGCAGCCCGATCCGTACTGCTCACGCCCCGGCCACAAGAGACCGGGCAACACCAGCAGATGCGCGACGCGATCGTGAACACCAGTGGCCTACCAGGACAACTGAGCTTGGCCATGGAAGCACTCAAGGAGGCAGGTCGATGACCATTCGACTGGAGAAGGCGGCCCTGTTGGTCGTCGACGCACAAAAGGGTTTCGTCAACCAGCACAGCGCGCCCGCAATCCCCGTTGTCCTCGACCTGGCCACCCAGTGGGCAGCTACCGGCCGCCCCACCGTCTTCACCCGGTACTGGAACTACGCGGGCAGCCCATACGAAACCCTGATTGGCTGGCGTGCCCTCTACGGACCGCCCGACACCGACCTCGTCGACGAGCTGGTGCCGCTCACGGCTCACGCCAATGCGCACACCCTGGACAAGACCACCTACACCGCACTGACCGACGAGGGCCTGGCCCTGCTCGGCGAGCTGGCCGTCACCGATCTCATCATCTGCGGAATCGCCACGGACGCATGTGTTTTGAAAACGGCACTGGATGCTTTCGAGCGCGGGTTTGTGCCGTGGGTGGTGCGAGATGCTGTGGCATCCAACGCGACTCGCCACCCCGCCCAAGAGATCCACGACTCGGCCCTGCTGCACATCTCCCGCCTCGTGGGCGCCGGCCAACTCATCGAAGCCAGCCACGTCCGGGATGTCATCGAAAACCGCGCCTGCGACATGAACATGTGAGCGGCGCGCCTCCCGCGTATTTTCTGAAAAATCCAGTAGACCTTGACGGCATGACAGTTAGAGGACGCCCCTCAAAGGGTGATCGCGTCGTCACTATCACGACGCGTCTTCCGTCCGAAGTGCGCGACGAAGTTGACCGCATTGCAGGTGAGCGAGGCACATCAGTCAGCCAGATCGTCGCTGACCTCGTGTCGCGTGCACTTGGGCGTGAGGATCTCGTCCTCGACCTCACCCAAGGAACACTGCCGATGACTGCGGCTTAGGCAACCGCACCCCAAATAGACGAAGGCCCCCCAGTTAGCCGCTGGGGGGCTCTTCAAAGGCCCTGATAGGACCACGCTTTTGCGAAGCGGTTCTCAGGGTAGCAAGGCCGTACGTCCGCAACAAAGAATCTCGACCGGTGTAGCCGGTCACGATTCTGTGGATGTCTCGACCGAGCTGCCCTCTCGTGTGTCTGGACGAGGTTGCACCTCCTCCCCCCGCCGCCGTCGCGGACCGACGCCGCTGGCTGTGCTGTTTCCGCTACCGCGGCTGCGGTTGAAGTTGCCCGAGGACGTCTACACCGCTGTCCCGGCGTGCTGGTGGTCGCGTGAGCGGTGGATCGCGCACAACCTCGCGCTCTACGACGAGCACTACGCGCAGCTGCGCGCCGAGGAGAAGGTGGACTCGGTCGGTCGGCGCACGTTCGAGCACTACCTGATCGCCGAGTCCGGCGGCGCTGACTACGCGACCGGCCGCAACTCGCGGGTCACCATTGACCAGTTGCAGGCTGCGACCCTGCGCAGCGAATCCACGATGCACCGCTGCCGCCGCCTGGTGAACACCCTGGGCACCCGCACGGTGGTGTTCAGGGGACGCCAACGCACCCGCCTCGAGCGGCTGGACTCCTGGCGACGCGGAGACCGCGCCCGCGGCTGGGCCGCAGTGTCCGCACTGCACGAATCATCCACGCTGCCTGTGGATAACGAAACCGTCGAAACCTTGCTCCACCAGGGTTTTGGCACCCCACCGGGGCGAAGCTCCGGTCTGCGTGTTCTCTCACGTCCAAATCGGGTTTCTCCACCACAGAACGTGATGGAAGGACGCGCTTCGCGCGGCCGGGACGAGAAGAGGCGGCGCAGGAAGCCCCGCGCCTACGACTCCAGAGCCCTGCTATTGGGGGCCAGAGTCCGCGCTGACGCCCGAAATCCGCTCTGGCTACGCCAACTAGGGGTCCAGGGGCTGGCGGCCGTGCTGACGCGCCGCGCGGTGGCCGGGTGGCAGGCCGACGACGTGCACGCCGCCCTGGATGAGGTGTACCTGTCCGGACGGCGGATCTTCGACCGGCCCCGCGACCCCTACGCCTACCTGGCGTTCCTGCTCAGCTCGACGCCCGTCGACGAACCGCCGATGCTGCTGGACCGGGCGCGGGAAGCCAGCCTCGAGGCCGAGTGGCAGGCCCGCCAGCGCGCCGAGCGAGAAGCACGCCGCGCCGAGGCGATGGCGAAAATCCCTGCGGCGCCGGATTCCCCGGCCCGCGCTGCGGCGCTGGCGGCCGCGGCCGCGGCCGGTCACCGTGCGATCGGCAAGGCTGCCGCTGCCCGCCAGGCCGCCGAGTCCGCTCGCCGGGAAATCGCGCGTTTGGCCCGTGAGCAGGACTGATCCTGCCTCTTTCACTGGGGAATGTCTCGCGCACGCGCGGGCGCGCGTACGCGCGATGACCAACCGCAGGGTGTCACTCGGTGTAGCGGGTGATGTCGGCTTGGATCTCCGGTGGCAGCAGATGCCAGTCGATGCCGTGGCGCTCGCACGCCTCGCGGATGTAACCGGCCAGCAGTCCCGCCGCGGTGCCCCGCCCGAGCGCGGCGTCGCGTTCGGCGATGAGCTCGTCGCGGCGGTCGGCGGCTTTGCGGGTAGCTGCTGCCCAGGCGTGGGCCGCGTCGCGGGCAGACTTGCGGCCGCGGGCCTCGGCCAGGTCACGGGCATGGCCTCGCGTCTCGCGCGGACGCGCGCCCGCGCGTGGGCCGGAGTCCCTGGTGGCAGGCGGGGTCGTCGGCGCCGGGGTGGGTTGTTCGGTGACCGCCGGCGGTTTCGCGGAAACCTCCCACATGTCGTCCTCCGACAGCAGGGACTTGCGGCGGCGCGGCGGCTCGCTGCTGGTCATGCGGCGGCCTCGAGCATGCGCGCGGCGATCGGGGAGAACACGTCTTCGGACAAGATCCGCAGACGGGTGTCCTTGGACTGGTCGAAGGCGATGCCCTTCTTCGTGGCGTCGGTGATGCCGACCCACAGCGGAATCC
Organism: Nocardia sp. NPDC004260; assembly: GCF_053603155.1. Lineage (NCBI taxonomy): Bacteria > Bacillati > Actinomycetota > Actinomycetes > Mycobacteriales > Nocardiaceae > Nocardia > Nocardia sp. NPDC004260. The sequence goes on from NZ_JBSGEZ010000074.1 coordinate 15,584, forward strand.
TGTTCTCGATCCAGACCGGGACTCCGGGGAAGTGCCGCGCCATGCCCTCGATGATCTCGTCGGCGGCTTCGCGGCCGGAGGTGGTCTCGCGCCACTTGTTCATGATCGTGCCGATGATCCGCAGCTGCGGGTTGTAGTTCTCGCGCACCCGGGCGATGGTCTTGCCGAGCAGCGCCAGGCCGTTGCCGGACCATTCGTCGGCCTCGGTCACCAGCACCACGGCGTCGGCGGCGGTGAGCGAGTTCTTCAGCATCTGCCCCAGCAGCGACGGCGGGTTGTCGACGATGACCAGGTCGTAGTCGCCGCGGACCGGCGCCAGCGCGTTGCGCAGCGCGGCTTCGCGCCCGTATTCGGCGAAGGTGAGCCTGCTGTCGGCGATGGACAGCCGCGCCCCGCCCGGCGCGAGGTCCACACCCTCCCAGATCGTCGGAACGATCACTTCCCGCAGCGCGATCCCGCTGTCGGGGGTGATCGCGTCGGCGAGGGTGATCTCGTCGGCGGCCAGCGGATCCCGGGCGAGGGTTCCGGTCACGTTGCCCTGAGGGTCCATGTCGACCACCAGCACCCGGGCACCGTGGTACCTGCTCGCGGCGCGCGCGGTGCAGATCGTGCACGTGGACTTGCCCACGCCGCCCTTCTGGTTCGCCATCGCGACCACAACCGCATCAGCCATCTCGGCGCGCTCCCTTCCCGAGCCGGGGCCAACCCCGGCGGGCCACAGTTCCCGGTCACGATGGCACACCGCCCGGCGACGCCGCGAGCGGACACACAGCCCGGCAGCCGCTCGTCCCCACGTCTCGCGCGTGCGCGCGTACGCGAGGCCCCGCAGAAATATCCGTTACGTAATTTTCTAACGTTATTTCTAACGTAATATTACAACGTTGAATACTGACGTTTTATGGTAGAATCGATGGTATGAGCGATGAGCACGCAGAAGCGCCCGAATCCGCCGATCGCGGCGCGGCGGACGGCGGCGACCAGGGAAAACGGCGGGGATGTCAGTTCCCGATGAGCATCGACCCGCAGACGGGGGAGTTCGTGCCGCACGGGGCCCCTGTAGGGGTGGGTGAGCGGCGCGGGCGGGGCATGGGCCGGCCATCGGAGTACTGCGGTGCCCTGGTGGTCGGCGAGGACGGGATCGCGCGCCAGCACGACCGGACCACGGCGTACGCCCGCCGGAAGGAGCTGGAGCGGCGCGGCCCGGACGCACCGGCCGCCCCGGTGGAGTCCCCAGCGCGGCCGGTGACCTCGGCGCGGGCGACGCTGACCGAGCTGCTCGAACAGTTCCAGGTCCTGGCGACAGCGCACCAGTCCCAGCTCGCGGGCCTGGTGGAGCGCGTCGCGAAGGTCGCCACCCTGGCCGGGGACCCCGACGCCGCGGAGTTCGAGGTGACCGCGACCCGCCGCGCCGCCGACGAACAGATCCGGGTCGCGACCGCGCGCGCCGAGGAGGCCGAGACCGAGGCCGCCGCAGCCCGCCGCGAACTGGCCCGCGCGATCGAGGACCGCGAGATCGCCGAGGGCGCCGCCGAAGACGCCATCGCCGACCGGGACGAGCAGGTCGCCGCCGCGAACGCCGAGGCCGAGCAGGCCCGCGCCGACGCCACCGCCGCACGCGAGGAGCTGGAGCGGGTACGCGCCGCAGCCGCGGAGCAGGTCGCCACCGCCAAACGCGAGGCGCTGGAGCTGGTCGAACGGATCGAGCGGGAAGCCGACAACCGTATCGCGCTGGCCGACCGGTCCGCCGCCGAGCGGATCGAACGCGCCGAACAGGCGGCAGCGGCCCAGGTCACCGCGGCCAACGACGCCCGGGATACCGCCGTGGCCGCCCGGCATCGCGCCGAAGCGGAACTGGCGGCCGCGGTGCAGGCCCGCGACGACGCCCGCACCGAACTCGAGGCGCATCGCGCCCAATCACGCGATGATCTCGCACAGGCACGTGGGGAAACCACCGCTGCGCGTGCGGAACTGGCACAGTCCCGGGAGCAGGCCCGCGCCGATCTGGAGCACGCCCGCCACGACCACGCCGCCGAGATCGCGCGCGTCCAAGCCGCCGCCGAAGCCCGCGCGCAGACGCTGGAGCGGGCGCTGGCCACCGCCGAGAAGACCATCTCCCGCCTGGAAGCCCAGATCACCCCGAAGAAGGACAGCTGATGTTCCGTCGCAAACCCAACCCCGACCGCGCCGTGGCGCGTGGCGCCGATGATCCGCTGTTGACCGCGGAGCTGCCCGAGCGGGTGGCGACCGGCCGCGACCGGCTGGCCTACCAGTTCGATCCCGCACTGCGTGAAGCGCTCTCGGAACGGGAGCTGCAAGCCGAGCGCGCGCTGGCCGAGCGGGTCCGCGAGCACGGACGCATCGAGCAGCTCGCCGAGCTGGAGACCGCCGAGGCGACCGCCGCCGAGGTACGCAAGACCACGACCGAACTCGTGCGCACCGAAGCCCGCGACCTCATGCAGTCTCGTCGCGCGCTGGCCGATCAGCGGCGTGAGGCGTCCCCGCACGCCCAGCTGGCCCACCTGTACCGCATCAAGCGCTGGTCCGGGCGCGCGCTGGCGAGTGTCGTGGCCGGGTCGATGCTGTTCTCCGCAGCCAACGTGCAGCACAACCTCGCCCCGGGCGGACCGAGTGAGCCGCTGTACTGGATGAGCTACCTGCTGGAAGCGCTGATCTCCACGGTGCTGGTCGTGTTCATGGTCTCCGGGTCAGCGGTCGCGCGCTGGAAGGTCGACGAGGGAGAGAAAACGATCCAGTGGACCGAAGCCGGGTTGCTGGCCGGATCGATCCTGCTCAACACCTACCCGTACCTGCGCTCCCCGCAGGACTGGGCTGGAGTCGCGGTGCACTCGGTCGCGCCGATCATGATGGGCGTCGCCCTGTTCGGCCACACCGCCGTCGCCAAGCGCATGGGCGCGGCCATCGCGAAAGCCACGCAGGAGCTGTCGGTCACCGACGACACCGCCGAACGACTGGCCGAACTGCTGGACCGCGCCCGCACCACCGTCACCCCAGCACCGCAGCAGGCAACCGAACCGCTCACCGACGATGCGGTGCTGGCGGACTTCGAGCGCGAGTTCGCCGATACGGTCGCGCGCGCGGAGGACACCGAGGAGCTGCCGTCGCTCGCGCGCGAACCGATCGTCGCGCGCGCGACCGAGGCGGCGAGCGATGTCGCGCGCGAGAGTGTTGATCGCGCGTCGCTCGCGCGCGACGAGTCGCAGATCCCGCGCGCGGAATTCGTCGAGCCGCGCGCGAGCGAAGACACATCACCGATCGCGAGCGACACCGACATCGCGCGCGCGGACACCGCCCCGGACCCGGATGTGGTCGCGCGCGAGGAGGCGCACGAGGATCGCGCGTCGCGCGTCGCGCACAGCCCTGCTGAGCTGGGAACCGATCGCGAGCCGATCGCCGCGCACGAGGACGACGATGCGCCCGCCACGCGCGAGGCCGACGAGGCAGCCGCGCGCGAAGACACCGAGTCGCTCGCGCGCGATCTGAGCCCGGTTGTGACCCTGGTGCGCCCGCAGCCCGCGCGCGCGACGCGCGAAACCGGCCCTCGCTCGTCGCGCGCGAACCGTTCGTCGGCCGCGCGCGAGTCGGCGGTGGATGGTGCACTCGCGCGCGCGACCGATCGGGCGTCGCGCGCGACATCGCGCGCGAGCGACAGCGCCGGAAGTGGTCCGTTCGCGCGCGAACTGACACCTGCGGAAGCGACCCGGCTCGCGCGCGCGGTGCACGATCGGCGCAAGTCCAAGCAGCCGGTCGAGGTGCTGGCGAAGATCTACCTCGCCAAGTCTCAAGGCATGTCGCCCAACAGCATCGGTGACACGCTCGTCGACCTGCCGCACTCCACGGTCGGTCGCGCGATCGACGCCGCGATCGCAATATCCGGGCCGCGCGCGCTGGACTGAGCACCCGGACAACTGAAAAGCGACAGCCCCGGCGGGTCGTATCCGCCGGGGCTGTCGCGTGTTCGGAGCCTACTCGTCGCCATCGCCGAGTCTGTCGTCGGTGGCGGTCGCCAGCCGGGCGTGGATCTCGGCCTGGCGTTGCAGGCCGGCGACCCAGTGCCAGCGCTGAGCAAGTTCCGCAGCTTTGCCCGGTTCGGTGTGCATTCCGTGCTGTACCGCCTCGGTCGACACCCTGATCGCCTCCATCAGCGCCTCATGCGCATCATTGCCAGCCATTCAGCACGCCCGAAATGAGATCCCACCATGACCCAAATCTACGGCCACTCAACACATCTCAACCCGCCCAAAATCACTCAGTGAGGTCACGTCAACAACCCCGACCACTGATCGAATTCCCGATACACTCCTACCGAACTTCAGGCAGAGCAAGGTAACATTTACCCGGGGTAAATGATGATGCCCCTCACGGGGTGAGGGGTCCACCCGGGGACGGGTGGTCGCTGCGCTGGGCGTCGGTGGGACCGAGGAGAGGTGGTTGCGGTGAGCGCGGAGGCAGGCGTGCCGGGGCAGTCGGAGGTGGGTGGTCCGCGTCGTTCGCAGAACATCGCGCGGTCTCGTCGGCGGCGGCGCCGGCCGAACATCGATGGGCCGAAGCGGACTCTCGAGGTGGTGTTGTCGGAGGAGGAGTACGCGAAGGTGGCGCAGTTCGCGGAGGAGGCGAACTGCACGGTGCCGTGGTATCTGGTGCAGTCGGCGGTGGATCCGGTCGCCGCGGCGTCGTCGAAGGACGGTGGGCCGTGGTTGCCGTGGCCGCGGCGGCGGGAGGTTGTTCGGTCGCTGCTGTCGGCGTCGAGCGCGTTGGACATGATGCGGCTGCATCACGTGTCGAAGATCGGTGGCAACCTCAATCGGCTTGCGCACTTGGCGAATATCGACGGCGCGGTGCCCGAGGAGTTGCACGAGGAGCTGTTCACGGTGTCGGAGGAGCTGGCGGCCGTGGCTGAGGATCTGCGCGAGCGTGCCGAGCGGCTGGAGGAGTTGGCGCAGAAAGCGGCGCGGCGATGATTCCGAAGATCCGGCGGGGGCAGAAGCTCGGTGGTCTGGTGGTGTACCTGTTGGGTCCGGGTGACCACAACGAGCACACCGACCGGCACATCATCGCGGGGTCGCCGACGGTGATGCGGGAGATGTGGCTGGAGCACTTCGACGGTCTCGGTGACGATGTGACCGCGGCGGCGCGGGAGGTGGCTCTCGCTGTCGCGGACGAGATCGAGATCCCGCGCCGGTTGTATGGCACGCAGGTGCGGATGAAAGCCAAACCGGTCGCGGTCGGTGTCGGTGGGCGAGAGCTCGGTTTGGATGTCATCGAGCCCGCCGGGAAGGGGGAGAAGGGGCAGTACCGGGATGCTCCGGTGTGGCATTGCGCGCTGAGCCTGATGCCGGGCGAGGAGCTCTCCGATGATCGGTGGCAGCAGATCGCTGAGGAGTTCATGGAGCGGATGGGGTTCACCGGCACCCCGGACGGCAAGCGCGCCCAGGCGCGGTGGGTGGCGGTGCGCCACGGGCTGTCTGGTGAGCAGGGGGAGGGCCAGGACCACATCCACATCGCTGCTTCGTTGGTTCGTGAGGACGGCAGCAAGGTCTCGACCTACGACTACGGGCCCGGCAAGGCCAAGGGCGATTGGCGCCGCGCGGATGAGATCTGCGGGGAGCTGGAGCGCGAGTTCGGGCTGAAGGTGTTGGCGTCGCGGAAAGAGGGCGGCGGGCTGTCGGAGAACAGCCGCGCGGAGATCGAGCGCGCCAAGCGGCTCGGTACTGCGGAGACCGAGCGGGAGCGACTGCGGCGGATGGTGCGCGCGCACGCGGTCGCGGCCGAGTCCGAGACCGAGTTCGTGACCGGGTTGCGGGAGGCGGGGATCTCGGTCCGGGCGCGCTACGCACCTGGGGGCACCACGGAGGTGACCGGGTATTCGGTGCGCCTGCAACGGGGCGGCAGCGAGATCGGGCCGTGGGTCGGCGGCGGGAAACTCGCTGGAGATCTCTCGCTGACCGCGCTGCGCGAACAGCAATGGGACGACTCTCCCGAGGCGCGCGCCGAGGCCTTGGCGGCGTGGAAGAACCGCACCAGCGGGCAGACGGGCCGGGTGCGTGAAGGCGGGGTCGGGGCGTGGCAGCGGGCCGCGACCGAGGCCGAACAGTGGCGCAGCAGGCTGGCGGAAGTCCCGCACGGCGACCGCGCCCAGTGGGCGTGGCTGGCCGGGCAGGCCGCTGGCGTCTTCGCGGCCTGGTCGGAAACCCTCGAAGGAGACCAACCTGGTGCGTTCGCGGCGGCGCAGCATGAGCTGACACGCTCGGCGCAGCTGGCGCGGCGCACCGACCGGTGGCGGCCCCCGCCCGAGCACCGCCCGAGCGCGTTCGGGGATCTGGCGCAGCTGCTTCTTGCTCACCCCGCCGGGTCGCGTCCCCGCACCCACACCTCGCGTGGCGCCCGCGACGGTGAGGCTGTCGCCGAGATGGCCGTGCTGCTGCTGGCGCTGATGCTTCTGCTTCTGCTGTTGGCTATCGCCATCGCGGTGCAAGTGGCGCGGGCGCATCGGGCCCGCGGTGAACTCGCCCGCGCCACAGCGGTGGAACAGATGACCCGCGAGCATCTGGACCCGGTGCGCGCGAGCTGGGAAGCCGAACTCCAATCCCGCCGCGACCAATGGGACCGTGACGCCGCCCAGGTGTTCACCGCCGCCGCCGGCCGCGCCGCGCACCGCGTCATCGACCGCGAAACCGCTGCGCGGCTTCGCCCAACGAGCCAAGAGCGGCGCGAGCAACACAACCACGAGCAGCAGCAGAACCGGGAATGGGCAGACAAGGTCCTCGCCGCCGCGAGTGGACCGCTCACCCCGCCGATGCCGCCCGCCGCCGACAAGCCGCGGCGCAAGTACTACAGCGAACTGACCGACGAGGAGAAATCGCGGCTGCGGATGATGAGCGTGGTCAACGCCCAATCCGCCTCCCGTGATCTCAAGCCGCGCGGATGGACCGATGAGCTGCTCGCCGCCGAGCTGGCGCACCGCCGCACCGAGGTCGAGTTGCTGGCCGCCGATATCGCCGATCGGCAAGCGGGTGGTGGCCCGCACACGCGGCAGGTCCTCGCCGACAATGCCGAACTGAGCAAGCAGGCCGAGAAGATCGTGCCCGCGCAGCAGGCCCGCACCGCCGCCGAGGAGATCCTCGCCGAACACCAGCGCCTGGCCACGCGGAAGCAGAATCTGCAGTGGCAGCTGGAGGAGACGCCGGGCCGCAGAATGCTGGCCCGAAAGAAGCTGCACACCCAGATCACCGAAACCGAAGCGGCGCTGGAAGACCTCGCCCCGAAGCTCACCGCCGCCGAGACCGCAGCCAAAGCCGCGGCCAAGGAAACCGGTGTACCCGTGCACGAATGGGACGCGACCCTGCGCCAGGCCCGCGAGCAGCAGCAGCAATGGCGGCTTCGCGGAGCCCGGGAAAAGGACCGGCGCGACCTCGACGAGGACATCTCGCACCTGCGGGGCCTGCAACGCGACCTCGACGGTGTCGAAGCCGAACACGCTCGCCGCGAACAACTCACCCCCGAGCAGCGCGAACGCGAGATCCGGATCCGCACCCAGAGCAAACCCCGGACTACGCGCCGCACGATCCAGTCGCCCGAGCCCGGCCGCGGCGCCAGCATGCCGTACCAGCCACCGAATCTCGGTCGCGGTCGCGGTCGCGACCACGGGCCCAGCCTGTAGGACCCCCAACACCGAGCACCACGGTTTCGAACGCTGAACAACGCCGGATTACCCCCTCGCAGCTGCGTGATCTGCGGTGTTGGCGTCCCGGCCCGCACCTTCGTCCGCAAGCTCCCCGATTTCCCGACCACCCTCGATCTGCGGAGTACCTGGATCAAGGGTGGTCGAGAAACCGGTTCGGGCCGGGACGAAAACACCTTCGAGACCAGACCCGGGAGCGGGGTGGTGGGGAGGGGGTTCGGTCGCCGCGTCAGCCGTGTCAGCGCGCCGTCGACCGAACACGCGGATGGTCCGGCAGAGCGCGGCGAATGCCGTCGAAGGACAGCCAGGGGTAGCGATTAGGGTCGCGACTAGCCTCGCGCAGCCGTCGCTACCCTGGGCGCGACCCTGATCGCGAGTCTGGTCGCTACCCTGGTCGCTACTCCAGTCGCGAGGCCGATCCGGTCTGAGCTGCGGTGTTTGCGTCCCGCCCCGTCCCCTACGTTCGCGGGCTGCCGGTTTCTTGACCACCCTCGATCTGCGTACCTGGACGAGGGTGGTCAACAAACCGGGGACGGGGCGGGACGGAATGTTGAGCAATGGCACCGGATTCGGGGAGGAACGGGGGAGGAATGGCGGCGGCCGCTGGGAGGGTGCGTGCGCTGCGGTGGGCGTGCTGGTCGCCTTGGGAGGTGCTGCCGCACGAGCTTCGCTCGCTTGCCACCGGGACCACACGGCCCAGTGTCAGCAGCGGGGTCAGTGTCCGCGTGCTCGGTAGAACTGGCGGTGGCGCGGCGGGGTGTTCTGGCGGAACAGGTAGGCGATCCCGTTGTGCACCGGACCGGCTGTGGTGGCAGGGAACTGTCCAGCGTCGAGCATGTCGCGCACACGCATCAAGACGGTGCGGATCGACTTCGGGGAGGACAACACCCGCTCGACGGCGGCGCGGTGTTCGGCGGCTGCGGTGGGGAGTTTCGCCGGCGGATTCCGTGCCGCGTCCGGGTCGGTGGCGGCGTGGAATGCCTGCCACACGTCGAGGATTGTCGGCTTGAGCTTCTGGCGCGTTGCGGTGTCGGGTCCGTGGTGGCGCCAGCGGTGAGCGAGTGTGCGCAGCAGCAGTTCGGTGGCGTCGGGATCCTCCAGCAGTCGCGCGATCTGCCGCTCGAGGGAGATCCGTTCGGGCCGCTGCACTTCCTTCTCGAGCACGACTTCGCGGATGCGGATGCCTCGCTCGCTGCCGCGTCGGCGGCAGTCATCCGAGCACCATCGGCGACGACGGCCGCGGCGGGGGTGCACGATCAGCGACGCACACAGCGGGCAGTACTTGGGAGGATCGTCGAGGTACACATCGACCACGCTACGAGTTCCGCCGGACGAAACACTCGACTGCGAGCCACGCAGGTGCAGGAGGTGTAACCCGAATCCGGGCGAATTCCGCCGGACGAAATGCCCCAGTTGCGCACTGATGGTGGAAGAGGTGTGGTGCGGGGATTGTCGGTGCCGCGCGGTGAAATGAGCCGCACCAGTGGGATGGGGTACGAGGAAAGGGGAGAGGTGGCGATGGTCCAGTACCGGTACTTGTGCCCACACTGCGCGATCGGGTGGCACGACTTGCCGTTCTGTCCGTTCCGCCGGTCGGAGCCGCCGCGGGCGTTCACACCCGAGGAGATGACGACCATGCGTCATCTGCGCCGGCTCGAACGCGCGGGCATCCTGCCCGACCCCGACAAGGCAGCGCTGCACCGACGGTGGCTGTTCTACGGCCTACTCGGCTTCTTCGTGTTCTTCGCGCTGCTGATCATCTTCTGACCACACCCGTGCCGCCGCCCGTTGGCTTTCGCCGACGTGCAGGCACGCGGCGGCGATAGCCTTCCCGGGTGAGTGAACACGAACAGCATCAGGGCCGGGACCTGCCCGTCACGGTCGAGCAGATCGCTGCGGCGATGGTGGCTTTGGGGATGTATCAGGGGCGCAATACCTCGGCCGAACATGCCGCCCAAGCGGCTCGTCTCGGTGGGGCGGACGCCTACCGGGTGCGGATGGTCAATGCGCTGCTGGGGGTGGTGCAGACCGAGGCGGCGTTGGCTGATGCGGTCGACCTCGACGTTGAGGCCCGCCACACCGCTTGGGAGCAGCAGCTCACCGCCGCCGGAGTGGGGCTGGATGAAGATCCTGTCAAACGGATCGAGTTCATTCGCTGGCAGGTGCTGCGTGCGGGGACGCCGTTGCGGATGATGGCGCAGAACCGGGAAGTCGGCCCGATCCCGCTGGCCGCCACGCACGCCGTCACAGCCCTGCACACACTGCTGGGAGTGATAGCCGCCAGCCAAGACGCTGTCGCACAGGGCGATGTGGAGACTCTCGTCGACCAGACCGGTCAGCTGCGCGCCGCGCGTGAAGCGCTGCAACTGGCACTGACCAACACCGAGATCCTGCTGAACATGCTCGAATCTGTCGGCCTGTAGACGACGTTCACGACGGGCGACCGGGCTATGCCTCGATCGCCCGGCGGGACGGCAGCAGCTGGTCATATTTGCTGACCTCAGGCATCGGGCGATCCTGCCCGGCGGTGAGTTGGCCGTGGCCCTTGCCGAGTTCGGGAACGTACTTGTAGAGCGTGGACCGTGAGACGCCCAGCAGTCGGGCGATCGAGGACACCGACTCCTCGGGTTGGGTCAGCATCGCGCGGGCCTGGCGGATCTGCTCGGCGGTCATGGCCGGCGGGCGGCCCAGCCGTTGCCCGCGGGCCCGCGCGGCGGCCAGGCCCTCGTTGGTGCCTTGGACGATCAGTTCCCGGATGAACTCCGCCAGGGCGGCGAACACGTGGAACACCAACCGGCCGCCGGGAGTGGTGGTGTCGATCGCTTCGTGCAGGGATCGGAATCCGATACCGCGCTTGCGCAGGCCGGTGACGATCGAGATCAGGTCTTGCAGGGATCGGCTGAGCCGGTCCAGCGACGGCACGACCAGGGTGTCGCCGGATCGCATGTAGTCCAGGCACTTCCAGAGCTCTTCGCGCTCGGTGTCCTTGCCTGACTTCTTGTCGGTGTAGATCTTCTGGCAGCCCGCCTCGGTGAGCGCGTGGACCTGACGGTCGAGCAGCTGCCCGGTGGTCGACACCCGGCCGTACCCGATCAGCGCGCCACCGCCGCCGATCGGATCGAGCGCATCGCCGTCGAGGACGAGCGGATCCGGGACATCGAGATCGCGTGTCGGCGTGGCCATACCCCGGACTGTAGGAGAAAGGGCCGACAAGAATTGTTGGACACCAACCGTTCTCAACACGTTTTATCGACACATGCCCGGCTGGGGCGACCTGGGTTTTCGGACCACACCGCTCGGTGGCGGTGGGGTGTTCGAGAACCGATCGTTTTACAACACTGTCGTTCAAGACACTTGCGATTCCGTGCGTGTCGGCGGCGGCTCCGTTTACCGTCGATCCGGTGAGCACCCACTCGGACACCGATCCCAGCACCCTCGCCAAGAAATGGGCGCGGGAGGCTGAACGGCAGCTGCACGAACTGGTCAACGACCCGCCCTCCAGCCAGGAGGGGCGGCAGGTGGCTCTCCAGCATGTACGCGCGCTGCAAGCTCAGGCGCAGATCTACGCCACCCTGGAGGTGGCCCGCCAAGTAGAGAACGTGGAGACCTCGATGCCAGGTCCGTTTGGCCTGTAGCGGGCAGGGCAGCCGGTTAGGGGTCCCGGTAGCAATCGCCGAAAAAACAACGGATATGGGCACGCGCACCTCAGCGTTGGTGGTCAGCTCCCGGATCGGAGCTGTGGCGCGGTACGCCGCCCGCCCTGGGCGCACAGGACGGACGGCGTGGCGGGGAGTTGGAGGCGCACCCGGGTCCGGCTCACCTGCCGCACGCCTACCCCCGAAGCTGGTAGACGAACCGCACGGTGGCGCTATGCGGCGGCGGGTTCGGTCGGGCGGCGGTAGACGCCGGGGTGAGCTGGGAGCGCGCGGCCCAGTAGTCGAGGATTCCGACGACCTTGTCCGGTGTCATCGCGATGCCCAGGCCCGCGAGGCGGGCGAGGAGATCGCCGATCTCGAAGACTTCACCAGGTTCGATGACCTGACGCACCAGCCGTCGCATCGAAAGCCCCTGCGCCGCTCGCCCTTCGCGCTCCGGCGCGAGCCGTTGCGGCAATGGCGAGTCCAGGATCTCGCGCAGCGACTGCCCCTCGGCGTGCCAGACCGGGAAGGCATGATCCATGCCGAGATCGCGAGCGGCGCACCATCCGTCGGCGGACTCGAGCTAGATGTCGTCTGAGAATCGACTCAATGATCCGGGATTCAGGTGCTTCCATGGCTGCGGAGGACCCTCGTACATCCGAACACGTCGAGCCTCGACAAGGGTTCGTAGAATTCGCCACTTGTACCACCTCTTCCATCGCGCCACCGTGACCGGCGCGCTCACACCCGCAGTCGCGAGCGCCTCCTCGAAGCCCGGGTGCACGAGCGCCAAGGTGCGGACTACCCAGGGATAGGCGGTGACCTGGCGGGTGCCATCGGTAGTCCTGAAGTGGAGCCCCGTGATGTCGAAGACGACCGACAATTCCTTCGGGTCGGGAAAGTCATAGACCACTGACGCTGCGATGAGATCAGCGCGACTCATGGAAGAAGCGATCTTTCTGAACCTCCGGTCGAGACGCCGTGCTCGGCGGTTGGTCAACCGGAGGCCGAGACCTTCGTGGAGGGAAGTCTCGAGTTGCGCGGCGACGAAGACCGGCCGCACGAGGTAATCGATCGTGTAGAGCTGCGCGATCAGTTCAGCTCGCCGCGGATGTCCCTTCGGATACATCCGGACGACCTGGCGCAGAATAAATCCCGGGAAGAACCCGAAGACGAGGACCGCTACTCCCAAGCCGACGAGCGCCTGTGGGGAAGCGAGCAGTTCGACCATTTCGATCATCACGCCCACCTCAGGTTCAACGTCGAGAATCTCCGATCAGTCTGTGCGGCACGCAAGGTGGCGCCGAGTTCTAGCTTTCCGAGTTCGGTCAGCTCGTAGTAGCGCCGCGGCGGCCGCTTTTCCTTGATGGTCGTGGGGTCTTCCCACCCGTCGACCAGCCAGCCCTCGTCGAGCATCTTGGTGAGCATGGGGTAGACGACCGCGGAGCGCTCGCCGGAGCGCTTGATCAGGTCGTAGCCCCAGTGGTGCGCGTCAGGCTCGGCTAGCAGCGCGGCTGCCACCTGAACGAGGCTGCGTGTCTTTCGCATTCGCTTATCTTACATAGGTCATTTACGACCTATGTAGGGACACGCCCCGGGAATTCTGCGTTTGAGTCTTCGGCCGCACGTTTAGACGAGCCACTCGGATTGCCGGAAATCGGTGGACGATCAACCTATCGGCGCGCTGGTCCGATCGTGCTCGCACAGCAGCCGCAGGACGGTGGCCGGTGAGGGGACCGGCGGCGCCGTCGACACCTTGTCCGGCACGAACCCCAACCACGGCAGCGTGCACAGCGCCACAGCCACACCGAGCCGATCCGCCGGGCCCCGGCCCCGACCCGGCGCGACGAACGCCAAGTCCGATTGGGTCAGCTTGAAGAACCGGTACAGCTCCTCGCGGCTGATCTCCGGGAACTCCCGCAGACGCGCCAACTCCTCGTCCGCGAATACCCGCGTCGCCACGAACCCCGCCCTCCACCCGCGCCGACCATCCCTGTCATCGTCAAGCCAAGCACTACCAGCACAAACCCGCATCCCGAGCACGAAACATATTCGCCACCAACAGATTACGCATATCCGTTGTTTTTTCGGCGATTCCTACCGGAACCCCGGTTACCGAGACTCGGGACAGGCGCGCGGCAACACTTGGCGGGTTTTCGCCATCCCGGTCGAGGGCGAGGATTTTGCGTGGGGTGTTCGTAGCGGGAGGGAACGCGGTTACCCAGGAATACATGTCTCTTTCATATAGAGACATGCTGCGCCCGTCACGACTGTCAGGCTCGGTCGGCGATGCCCATGTCCTTACGGGCCCGATGAAACTGCTGATGACTCGAACTGGCGTGGCCGACAGCGGCGGCGACCACAGCGGCGGGGGAACGCCGCGCCCACAGGTCGATCGCGCGCCGCGCTACGACGCCGGCGGGCAGCCGGTAGACCCGCAGCGGGACACCGAGTTCGGCGACCACCGACATCATCCGCATGACCTGAGCGGTGCGGGGACCGTCCGGCAGTTCGGCCAGCACCCGCTCGCGGGCCTCGTCGAGCAGGTCGGCGTGGTGTTCCTGCGCGGCGGTGAGCAGGGCGTCGAGCCGGTCGGCGTAGTCGCCGGGCAGGTAGAACGACGCCGCCGACACCCCAGGGGGCTGGCGGCCGCGAGCGGCGGCCAGGGTGCCGCGCAGCTGGTCGGCGTAGCGGATCAGCTGCAGAGGGGTGGGTTCGGCGCGGTCGAGCAGGTCCACGACCGCCGCCGCGAGGCAATCGGAGCTCGACGCGCGCGGTAGCCGATCGTAGGTCCCCCAGCGCGGGTCTCGCACCCGCAGCTGGCGCCGCCAGGCGCTGACCACCCGCGCCTGCGCGGCGGTGAGCTTGCCGGTCGAGTACTGCCGTGGCGGACCGGGCTCTCGCGGCTGATCCGGATCGGGTTCCTCGGCGTCGCCAACCGCAGCCACATTGAAAGTATCCACGTGGATACTTTAGTTAATCGGCGCTGGTGAGAGCAACTTTCTAGGTGTCAGATGTGTGGTTTACTGTCGATGGTGTAGCGACGATCGCCCACCAGTGAAGGGACCCCGTGAGATGACCGCACCGACATCCGAGCAGACCCAACCACCCACGCCACCGGCGGCGAGCGAATATCCGATCGGATCGCGTCGGTGCGCGGACCGGCTGGCCGAGCGGACCAGGTTGGCGGTCACCGCCGACGACATCCGCGCGCTCGCCGCGGCGGGGGAGCTGGAGGTGGCGGAGGTGTTCTACAAGCGCGGGAACTACTACGACCTGTTCCGGCCCGCCGATATCGACGCCTTGGACACCGCACGGGTCGCGGCGGTCGTCGCCGAACGGCAGGCGTGGCTGGAGGACTCGCTGTCCGGTGAGGAGGCGGCCACCCGCCTGGGTATCGAGGCTGCGGAGGTGGCGGGCGTGGCCCAGGAGCGGGAGATCACCCCCGGCAGGTTCGGCCGCTACGCCCGCGCCGATATCGAGACGTTGGCCGCGGACGAGGACTTGGTGGAGCGGGTGCGGCTGGATCGTCTGGTCACTGCCGACCAGGCCGCCACCGAACTGCTCGATTGCGCGCGCAGGCATTTCGATATCGCGGTCGAGGCGGGCTGGGTGGCGCCCAAACGCCACCACGACAAGGTCGTCGGCCGCTACCGCACGGTGTCGGTGCCGCTGTATCGCACCGGTGATGTCGAGGCGCTGCTGGATCTACCCGATATCGACTGGGAAGCGGTGCGGGCCTGCCCCAAGGGGGAGCGCTCGCCGCTGCTGGAGATCGCCGGTGGCCGGAAAGCGCGGCGCGCGGAGGTGATCCGCGCGTTCCTGCAAGGGTTCGGGGCAGATCACCACATCGAGATGTGGGGGTGGTGGGTGCCGGGACCGGACGTGTGGGAGATCGACTGGGAACGCATCGACGGCCGCCCCACCAAAGCCGATGTCGCCGCCGCGATCGAGGCCAACCCGGTCCTGCGCCAATACCGCCCGGTGATCCGGTTGCACTCACAGGTCGGTGCCGCGATCCGGTTCGCCCGCGCCATGCTCGCCCCCGGCGCCGCCGTCATTCTGGACTGCGAGACCACCGACTTGTACGGGGCCATCTGCGAAATCGCCGTGATCGACGCCTGCACCGGCAAAACCCTGCTCGATACCCTGGTCAACCCCGGGATGCCCATCCAGCCCGGCGCGCAGGCGATCCATGGCCTGACCGACGAACAGGTCACCGCCGCCGGGGTGCCGACATGGCCGGCGGTGTACAAGCGGCTGCTGCGGATCACCAAAGGCCGCACCATCTGCGCCTACAAAGCCGACTACGACCAAAGCGTCATCGCCGCCGATTGCGCCCGCTACGGCATCACCCGCACCCGCCTGACCCATTCCAACCACTGGGCAGACGTCATGGTCCCCCGCTCCGAGCACGCCCGCTTTCCGGGTTGGCTGCCCAACGGGGGCGGACACCGCGCGCTCGGTGACGTCCAGACCACCCGCGAACACCTGCAACGCATGACCGCACCCTGACAGTGGTTGGGCGTATGGTGCCCGTGCTCGGGTGATGTCGAGATTCACCGATGCCGCAGAGCGGTCCGACTGGCCACACTGGTGTCGAAATCCGTACTTACAGCCAATCCCTGCGGTCCGCCGGGCCTACACGACATCGGTGGCCTATCGTTCAGATATGTGGCTGTATGCCGTGTGGGGGTGTGTCGGCGCAGCCGTCAACTGCGGAGTGTTGTTCGTTGAGGCCACCAGGAGAGTCAAGAGCTGGCCTTGGGTTTGGCCGAAGGGTCCGGGCGGTGGTCCCTACGCGGCAGCGGTTCTGGTGCAACTCGGTGTTGGAGCCGCTACCGCTTCCGCTGTGCTCGGCAGTGGGCTGATCGCTGATAACACTCTGGTGGCCTTTGGGATCGGCACGGCGACTCCTGTTGTTGTGAAGAAGGTAAGCCGTTACGTGCAGTCGCTCTTGCCTGGCGAGGAAGGTCCGGGAGACGGGGAGCTGGCGACATGACCCAGCGGCACTTCGGTCGCCAATTTCTGGCGGCGTTGGCTGGATCGACCCCAGCATTCACGCCAGTGCCGGCGGAGGAGCATCGAGGCAATGGCCGCCGAATCCTGGCGGCGTTGGCTGGATCGACCCCGGCATTCACAGCGAGTCGTCCTGACGAGTACCGAACGAACGCTGGTGGCAGTACTGCGCCGCGTCGGTTCGATCCAGTTGCAGATCTCAGCTCTCGTATCCCCCTACACCAGCGGCTGCCGCTGCGCGGCATGCTCGGCGACCGGCTCCACGAGGCCCAGGAGACGGCCGACTCTCTGGCCGCCCAGGCGAGACAGCTCTACGAGACCGTGTCACCCCGGGCGGACCCACCGCCGAGTGGACTGGGCGAACGGTTCGAGGCGTGGCTGACCCGACGCGAAAACGCGCGGCAGCTCTCCGACCAGGCGAGCGGGGTGATTGTCGCGATCGAGGACCTGTACCTGTCGGACTTCTTCGAGCTGGCGCCGATCAATCTGCAGACGGTATTCGAGGATCTCGGGCTCACCCAGGCCCAGGGCCGCGACCACATCAGCGCCTTCGTCGCCGCCAGTGTCCGGTCCGCCACCCAGTCCGAGGATCTGCTGAAGCTTGCTGCCGCGCTGAACATGTGGTGCACCCGTCTGCACTTCACGCTGGAGCGAATCGATGAAGTCCTCAGCGATGTCCGGGGAGCGGACCTGCGCGAGGCGGACCTGCAGCACGTGGACCTCGACGGACTGCGCTGGTCGACCGACACGCGATGGCCGCCGGGCTGGCGCGAGCAGATCGTCCACATGTCGGTCCCGCGCGGGCCAGGGGAATTCGAGATCGTTGGCGACGGAGGCCGCGACCACGAAGCCGCTGACGAGATCCCTTTGCCGCGTAGCTGACCGCGCCGCGCCCTCCGGCCTGGCTACTTCAGTCCAGCGGCGTGGAGGACCGTGCTGGCGCTGCCGCAGACCTGGGGGTCGTCGAGCCGTAGTCCTTGCGCGTATATCGGTCCGCCGGCCTGCGCGGCCAGATTCAGGGTCGCATCGATCTGGTCCACGGTCAGACCGGCGCGGTACTGCTCGAGGACATACTCGGTGTAGTCCAGGCAGTAGGCCTGCGCAGTCGCGACCGTGACCTGCCGTGCTGTGTCTGTTCTCTGCGCGGCATCTACCGCCAGCAGCGCCGCGCCCACGATCACAACAAGTACAACAACCGCTGCCATCGCCGTCACGAGCTGGGCCAGCGAGCTCTTCGGCCGCCCGACAGCCTCCACGACCAGAGGACGTCCAGCGCGAACTCCCATGACAGCACCACCCCCTCACCGAATCAGACAGCGAGACAAAGCATCTCACTGCTATCGGCTTCGCGTCGGGTTATGCAGCATCGCGGCATTTGCCGAGCAATGGTGTCGCGTGAACGCCGAACTACTGGGTGCCCACGATCGGCCATTCGAAAGCGAGACGCCGACGGCCGTATCGGGCGCGGGCCGCGTCTGCGGTGAGATCGAGTGCCGTGCCGATCTGGGCCCAGGTTGCCCCGGAGCGACGGTCCGCGATGACCGCGCAGGTGATCAGGTTTCATCGACCAGACCGGGGAACCGCGCCACAGCCGTGCTGTGCAGCCCGCCGGCACCGAGGCGGGGGTACGCGCAGCGTGACGAGACTTATCCCCGCGATCAGTCGCCGCCCGAATCATTGGACAAGCACTCATGCCTCGTCGGCCGGGTGTGTACCCAGAACATGCTGTCGCTCGTTACGGTCGGGTGCTCGGCACCCGGTCGAGTTTCGATCGACACGATCGGACGAAAATGCGGGACTTAGGATTACGCGATGGGATTCGATGCGGCGAAAGGCGCCATCGTGGCCGATGCTTACCGCCGCACCAAGGGTCCGGTGGCCTACCTCGATGAGTCGTATCAGACCCACAACCCGGATGTGAATCCGGCGGAGACGTTCTACGTCTTCACCGCGGTCGTTGTGCGCCAACCCGATATGGCCGAGCTCCGCAGCGGGCTGCGCCAGATCGTCGGCGGCACCTACTGGCATTCCACCGAGGCGTTGCAGGACCCGGACGGTCCGGCCGCGATGAAGGACATGCTGGAGTTTCTCGCTGAGGGGTCCGAGCCCTGCGTGATCGCCCACCGCGTCCCGGTGGCCGCCGACGACAAGGACGGTGAAGCCGCGCGGCGTGCGTGCTACCGAGGTGTCGCTGCCGAACTGGCCGCCGGCGGGGACGGCCTGTGGGATCCGGTCGAGTTGCTCGTGCTGGAAGAACGCAACCAGCAGAACTTCCGCAACAAGGACCGCGCCAACCACAAGGAGCTGGTCGCGGAGAACCCCAAGTTCCGCAACGTCCGACTGTTGCAGACCTCACCGAAGTTCGAACACCTGCTCTGGTTGCCCGACGTCGTGTCCTCGGCCTACCGGCGCAGCCTCACCCACCGTGACGGCACCTCGCGGTTGTTCGGCATCGTCAAGAACCGGGTGCACTTCGTGAAACCGCTGGAGTGACCCACCCCGGAAAAAGAGCAGCCCCCGGCTGCCGTAGCTACACCGAGGGCCAGACCGACTGTCGAGGCATACGCCCGGAGGGCCGGTTCCTTGCTCGCATACGAGACTAACACGCAAGCCGTGCGAAACCATCCCACGTTCGAGCAAGCACACAAGGCCATCACCCGCCCCGCCGCACCGCAGGGCCCGGCCCGTGGAGAACGACCGAGCCCGCGGCGTTTCGACCAGTGCCCGAACTCGACGCTTCAGACCCCGGCCTCACCCGAGACA